>JAAYGG010000039.1 GCA_012727895.1 Bacillota bacterium | reverse complement strand
TTCGTTCACTACCGAAAGGATTTTCTCTTCTACTAAACGAATTAGATCCATGAGGAACCTCAGCCTCCTTCTTCAGGGGGGATTCATTCATCGCTGAATGTGAGGTTCCTCTTCTTTTTTCCATAAGTTATTTCCTGCTAAGACCTACAGTAATTTTACACTAACAAAAACAATTGGCAAACTATCTGGAAAATACTGCTTGACCTTTTTCTCTTATAATCTTATGATAGATTCAGAGAACTCTTTTTGTGAAAAACACTAATAATTCTCCTCTTGCCCTGAAAAACATAGAATAAGGGGATCAAAATGGATATAAAACGTCTTGCCGAAAAATACCGTTTACGGCTGCTTATTGTTTTCGGTTCGTATGGTACGAAGCGGCATACCAAAGAGAGCGATATTGATCTGGGATATCTGTCGGAAGCTCCTTTGCAGCCTGAAGAGGAAATTAACCTGCTGCGGGATTTAATCTTCTGCTTCAAAAAGGACCGGATTGACCTGGTCAATCTGGACAAGGCAAACCCGCTTCTCTTATATGAAGCCGCATCACAAGGAAGGATTCTTTACGGATCAGAGGAGAGTTTTTTGCGGTTTAAAATAAGGGCTTTCGCCAGGTATGCAGAGACGAAATTCTTGCGGGACAAGAGGAGAGACTATTTACTAAACCTCCCCTGAGAAATGGAGGGACAACAGTTGCCGCCTGCAGATATTATCACAGAAAAACTGATCAAGATGAAAAAATACCTGGAAGAATTGGAGGCTATCAAGCCCGCCGAGTTTAACTCATATATGCAGAACCTCACAACCCGGTACGCGGTGGAAAGGTTAATACAGTTAATTGTTGATCTGGCGCTTGACGTTAATAATATAATACTGTCGCAAAAGGGGAAACCCGCAGCGTCTGATTATTTTAGCTCTTTTATGGATTTGGCGGATTGCCGAGTTTTATCACCTGAATTCGCCGCACAGATTGCGCCTTCTACCGGATTAAGAAACCGGTTGGTCCATGAATATGAAGAAGTGGATAATGAAATAGTCTATAAAAGTATCGACAAAACCATAGAAATGTATAACAGTTATATAACGGAGATAAAAAAGTTGCTTTAATGATCTCCGTCAGAGATGAGCCAATCCAAAGGATTGGGCGGGGTAATCCAACGTGATGGCCGCGACACAATGGCCGAAGGCAAAAAAATAAGCCCCATAGGAGGGCTTAATGTCTACCGGGAAAAAGCAGCTTCCCGGATTTTTTATTGCCGCTTTTTTTATAACTGGTCGGGGTGCAGGGATTTGAACCCTGGACCTTCTGCTCCCAAAGCAGACGCGCTCCCAAACTGCGCCACACCCCGAGTCCTGTAGTACCAGTATACGCGAATTTCTCATATTAGTCAATACGGTCCGGGGCGATCGTCTTCAAGTACGCCAGCAGATCCTTCATGGCTTTTCCCCTGTGACTGATGGCGTTTTTCTTCTCCTCCGGGAGTTCGGCCATGGTTACGCCGAGCTCCGGCAGGTAAAATAAGGGATCATAACCGAAGCCTTGGTCGCCCCGGGGCGCCAGCCCGATCAACCCTTCACAGGTCCTTTCGGTGGTCCATACCTCCCCTTCGGGAGAGGCAAGGGCGAGGACACAGCGGAACCGGGCGGTCCTTTGCTCCATTGGGACACCGGCCAGCAACCGGAGGAGCTTCTCATTGTTTTTCCGGTCATCCCCGGGTTCCCCGGCGAACCTGGCGGAAAAGACCCCCGGCGCCCCGTCCAGGGCGTCGACTTCCAGCCCGGAATCATCAGCCAATGTCCATTCCTTAAGTATTCCCGCGACTGTCACTGCTTTTTTCACCGCGTTCTCCCGGAAAGTCTTCCCATCCTCCACCACCGGCGGCAGTTCCGGGAAATCCGCAGCCGAACAGAGTTCCCAGGGGGAACCGGCCAGCATCGTTTTTAACTCCCGGAGTTTCCCCTTATTTTTTGAGGCCAGCACCAGCCTGGGCACCTGCACTCACTCCAATCCTCTCCGCATATTCCGCCAATATCTCCTTTTGGAGACTGATCAAGGTCATGATCCCGGCGGCGCCGATCTCTTGCAGCCGTTGGAATTCTTCGCGGGAAAAGGGAGTCCCTTCTGCGGTTGCCTGTACCTCAACGAGCTGGCCACTACCGGTCATCACCAGGTTCATATCAACCGAGGCTACGGAATCCTCGGCATAATTCAAATCCAGCAGCAATTGATTGTCAATAATCCCCACGCTGACGGCGGCCAAATAATCATAAACCGGTAAAGGCTCGTCAGGGGTTTTGGCTATGGTGGCCAGGGCGTCCACCAGGGCGACAAAAGAACCGGTAATCGCCGCTGACCTCGTCCCCCCGTCGGCCTGGATCACGTCGCAATCTATCCAGATGGTTTTTTCTCCCAACGCCGGCAGGTTAACCACTGACCGGAGCGCCCGGCCCACCATCCGCTGGATCTCCTGCGACCTACCGCTGGGCTTGCCTTTCGTCGACTCCCTGATATTCCGCTGGGGCGTGGCCCGGGGGATCATGGCATACTCGGCGGTAACCCATCCTTGGCCGCATCCCCGCAACCACTGCGGTACCCGGTCTTCAACAGTTGCCGAGCAAATCACCTTGGTTTCACCGACCGCAATCAGGACCGAACCTTCGGCATGTTTCAAGAAATTCCTGGTTATGGATACCGGTCGTAGCTGTTCGGCCCCCCGCCCGTCAATACGTTCCATCTTCTCCTCCATCCTCTTTTTTGTTTTACAATTATTCAGATAAATGCGCGTGTGCGCCCTATTCTGCCTGTACCTGCCGGCTGCTATTCTCCCCGCCCGGGAAACCGGCCCCTTCTTGCCGGACCTCTTTTATGGCCGCTCGCAGCAGGTGAAATGCCTCATAGGGGTGCTCCCCGGCCAACAGGCCCAAAGTGGAAAAGAGATACTGCCGGTCAACAAAAAAGCGGGGAGAAACCGGTCTCAAGCTCTCCGGGACAGCGGGATCGAAACGGGCGCCTGCAAGGATCGCCCCGGCCCTCAGCCCGTGGACCAGGATCCCGCCGGTGCCGATTACGTTCCTGATCCCCGTCAGATCCTTCCCGGTCTGTAAGTAAGAAACCCCGTACGGAGTGACAACCTTTTCAATGGACCCGGCATGCCGGGTAACGGCGATTTTCACTGCCAAATAGGCTAAAGCCTCGTCCAGCCGGCGCTCGTCTTCATCTACAGGCAGGTACCCCGGTTGGCGCCGCCGTTTCTCCGCCCCTTCCCGCACCCGCTCTTCGGAGAGGCCGGCCAGGCGCGCCACAACCGCCGGGGAAGCCACTTCCAATAACGCCTCGGCACTTGCCCGTAAACCCAAATCCCCTTCGACGCTCCGTTTGACCCGCGGTTCCGGCAGCCCGCGGAGGAAAACCTCAGGCCGGGTAGGAAGCCCCTCCGCCACAGAGTGGACATCGGTGGTGGCCCCGCCCACATCAACCAGGAGCAATTCACCCAGGCCGGGTGTGCGGCCGTCACCGTCGGCCAGGCGGCAGGCGGCAGCCAAGACCGCGGCCGGCGTTGGCATGGTAATCCCGTCGATCTCTTTTTCCACCCGGTCAAGGCCTTTCGCCCGCACAAGCCGTTCCAGAAAGACCTCCCGGATCGCCTTTTGCGCCGGCTCTATATTCAGTCTGCCCAATTCCGGGAGGACATTGGCCACCCGGTAACAGGGTTTTCCGGCCCCGCGCAGCAGATCCTCGGCTTCCGGGGCCGCGCTTTTGTTGCCGGCAATAATCACCGGCGCCTCCAGCCGGCTTTCTGCCAGTTGGCGCGCGTTGTAGATGAGGGTCTCCCTGTTCCCGCCGTCGGTCCCGCCGGCCAGAAGGATAAGGTCCGGCTTTAATCCGGTTATCTCCGCAACCTCTTCCGCTGTTAACTCGTAACCATAAACCCCGACCACCCTGGCCCCGGCGCCCAAAGCGGCGGTCTTGGCCGCTTCCACCGTCAACTCCGGTACCAGCCCGACGGCGACCATGCGCAAGCCCCCCGCCGCGCTGCTGCAGGCCAGTTTCTTCTGGAACTTTAACGGCCCCGTTTTCGCCGTCAACCGCCGGTAAGCCTCGGAGTAGCCTTTTATTAACCCGTCATCCACAGTGGTGGGAGCGGCGGCGGTCTCTAAAACCGCCGGTCCGTCCAGGTCCACTGCGGTCATTTTCGTATGTGTACTGCCAAAATCAACCAGGAGGTAAGCTCTCATTCTCCCTTTCTGTCCTTTGCCGTTTTCTTGCCTTTCTGTCCCTTACTGTTTTTGCCGTTGTGCCGTGCACCGGCCATGGCTGTCCCACTCAAAACCAAACAGGATAATTATACCACAACGAGCCTCATTAATCCACTGAGAATACTGCAAATACCACGCTGGATTGAACCTGTCAAATAGCAGACCCTATTCCCCGCCCAGGTAATGGAGGATCCCGCGGAAAAGACCGGCGGCCAATTTCTCCCGGAACTCGCTTTTTCTCAGGAGTTCCTCTTCTTGATAATTGGAGAGGAACCCCATCTCCACCAGGGTCGACGGCATCTGGACCTCCCTGGGGAAGACCAGCTCCTTGTTGGCTTTGATGGAGCGCGCCGTAAGCCCCGTCTCTTTGGTTATATTGGCAAAAAGGGACTCCGCCAGTTTCCGGCTGCTGGCCCGGTCCGGGTGGTAAAAAACCTCCACCCCGCGGACTTGCGAATTGGGGTGAAAATTCGCGTGCAAACTGATGCCCAGGACGCCGTCGAAGCGGTTGGCCACCGCCGCCCGCTCATAAAGGCCGAGATAGGAATCGTCCTCCCTAGTCATGATGACCCGCGCCCCGGCCTCCTCCAGTTTCCTCTTTAACCGCAAAGCCACGTCCAGGTTGATCTCTTTTTCCCGCGTCCCCCGGCTGCCGATGGCCCCGGAATCGACCCCCCCGTGCCCGGGATCGAGGATAATCACTTTCCCGCTAAGGGGCGACTGGGTTATGGTCAAAACCATCTCTCTTTTGCCGTCCCCGAACTCCACCCGGTAGTCGTAGTCCCGGCCTTCCGGGAGCGCCACCTCCACCCTGACCCCGGACGGTTCTGTTGCCGTCACCCGGACCCCACTGGCGCCGCTCCGGGCCGTATCTTTAAGGACCGCATCCCGCAACTCTACCGCCAGGCCGCCGGGGCTCTTGGTGATCTCTTCCTGCAGCGGCCCGGTACTCTTGATCCGGAGCCGTTTTTCCCGGTCATTCCAGTCGATCCCGGTAATCTCCTGGACGGGCCTGATCTCCAAACGGTTGGGCCGGTCGTTGGCAGCGGCCACCACATAATCGCGGTTATCTTTGATATAAAGAACAAGGCGGATCGTATTGGGGTCAAACTGGCTGACCCTTACCTCTTCGACCCAGTCGCCGTCCCCGGGGATGGTCATTGCCTCCCCGGCCAGCGTCGCATCGTAGATATCCACCACCAGCCGGTCCGGCTCCGGCAGGAAGCTGGAGCGGCTGGAAACCGGGTGGGAAGTCTCCACATAAACCAGGGGTCCCCCCTCTTTTCCCGCGGGCAAACAACCGGCCCCCGTCAGCAGGCTGTTAAAGACCACCTGGAGTTTGGTGGGGTCCTCCGCCGCTTCGACAATCCTGAACCCGGAGAGCAGCGAAAGGTCAAAGACCACCCGCATAGTATTTTCCGTAAACATGCTGCTGCGGATCCCTGTTACCGGCGGCAATGTTGCCAATTCCACCCCGGCCAGCAGCGGGTAGGAGTCGACTCCTTTAAAATCAATGACCAGGCGGGCCGGTTTTTCCAATAAAAAAGCTTTGTAAGTGAAGGGCCGCGCCGTCTGGAAAAGAAAAGCCGGCCGCCCCTGGTAATCCGCATTCCTGATGGAAAGGAGGTAATTCTTTTCCCAGGAAAGGGAGAGCCATTCCCCAATGGCCATCTCCCGCACGCCCAGGAAATTGGCGACTTCCACCGGCAGCCAAAGGCCCCCTTCAGCCTGCCGGGGAGCTGCGGACAAGCGGCGTTTCTCCCCGCCCCAGGAGAATTCGGCAGCCCCTTCCCGCATGGTCAGGGGGTGAGCCCCGGCCTGCAACTGGATCCTGCCGGTTCCTTCATCCCAGACCGCCGCGGTATGCAAATACTCGGAGAAAAAGGAAAGCGGCAGGTAAAAACTGCCCTGATAAATCCTAGCCTCCCCGTTAACGGCTTTCCCTTCAAAAAACAGGGGCAGGGTATCCCCGGCCGCCGCCGGGAGGAAGGAAGGGGAAAGAAGAACCGCCATCAGCGAGACGAGTACGTATCCATGAACCCACTTGTTACCGGCCAATTTAACCAAAGGCTTTCCCCCCAGTTTCCTGAGTAGGTTCTTCTCCCCTTCCCTATTCATTCCTTCCCGCTAAAGCCTGGATTCAGTTGGAAAAATCCGCCCCTTCCTCCACCTTTTCCAAGGGCGCCAGGGAAAGCAGTATCTGTTTCAGGTTATTGCCGGGAAAGGCCACGGTCACGACGGTATCCCCATCCATCTCCCGGAGGGCGACAACAACGCCCCGCCCCCATTTGGCGTGGACCACCTCGTCCCCTAAAGAGAGGACCGGCTTATCCACTGCCTGCCCGGGCGCTGCCGGGACCGGCCGGGAACCACCCGGGCCGGAGAATCCCTGCGAAGAGGAGACCTGCAGAGGGGAGATCTCCTCAAGGGAGGAAATCTCCTTAAGAAAGCGGGAGGGGGTGGCCAACTGCCTCCCGCCGTACAAGGTCCTGGTCAGCGCATAGGTCAAATACAGCCTCTCCTTGGCCCTGGTCATCCCCACGTAACAGAGTCTTCTCTCCTCCTCTATTTCCGCGGTTTCCATCAGGCTCCGGCTGTGGGGGAAGATCCCCTCTTCCATTCCCACCAGAAAGACCACGGGGAACTCCAGCCCTTTTGCAGAATGGATCGTCATCAGGGTGATCCCGTTCTGCTCCCGGTCGTAATGGTCCACATCCGCCACCAGGGCCACTTGTTCCAAAAACCGGGCAAGAGACGGATCGTCACTGCTGCTCATTTCAAACCCGGAGGTCAAGGCGAGAAATTCATCGAGGTTCTCCAGGCGGCTCCGGGCCTCCACCGTATCCTCCTCCCGGAGTTCCCGGAGGTAACCCGATTTCTCCAGGATCTCCTTGGTTAACCGGGAAACGGGAAGCTGATCCCGTTGGTCATAAATTTCCCGGAAAAAACGGTGAAACCCGTTTAGGGCTTTGACCGCGCGGCCGGTAAGCCCCGGCGCCTCCGCCGCCCGTTCCAACCCTTCCAGGAGGGAAAACCCGTTTTCATCGAGGAAGGTAAGAAAACGTTCCACTGTACCCTCCCCGATCCCCCGCCGCGGGACGTTAATCACCCGCCGCAGGCTCACCCGGTCCTGGGGGTTATGCACCAGGCGCAGGTAAGCCAGGATATCCCGGATCTCTTTCCGCTCGTAGAAGCGGAGCCCTCCGACAACCTGGTAAGGAAGGCCTTTCTGCCCCAGCACCTCTTCGAAGGAACGGGACTGGGCGTTGGTCCGGTACAAGAGGGCACAGTCGGAGAGGGAATAACCCTCGGTGGCCACAAGCCGCTCAATCTCGGAAATAACCAGCCAGGCCTCTTCTTTTTCATCCGCCGCCCGCATGGCGAAAACCGGCGGGCCCGGCTCATTCTGCGTCCAAAGGGTCTTCTTTTTCCGGTAAAAATTATGGCTAACCACTTCATTGGCGGCCTGCAGGATATTCTGGGTGGAACGGTAGTTCTGTTCCAGTTTGATTATTTTCACTTCCGGGTAATCCTTTTCAAACTCGAGGATATTCCGGATATCGGCACTGCGGAAACTATAGATCGACTGGTCGTCGTCGCCAACCACGCAGAGATTGCGGTATTTCGCCGCCAGCTGCCGGGTTAAGACGTACTGGGCATGGTTGGTATCCTGGTACTCATCGATCATGATGTACCTGAACCGCTCCTGGTACCGGTCGAGGACCGCCGGGTGCTCCCGGAAAAGGTGGACCGTGGACATGATCAGGTCGTCAAAATCCAGCGCCGCATTGGCCCGGAGCTTCTTCTGGTACAACGGGTAGACCTTGGCCACGGTGCTCGCCCAGAAATCCGCCGCACTTTTCTCATAATCCTCCGGCCCGATCAGTTTGTTTTTTGCCGCGGAAATGGCCGCCAGGAGCGCCCGGGGGTGAAAATTCTTCTCGCTCAGGTTTAGATCGCGCAAAACTTCCCGTACCAGGACCAGCTGGTCCTGGGTATCAAAGATCGTAAAATCCTTCGGTATCCCGATGGCCGGCCCTTCCCGCCGTAAAATCCGGAGGCAAGCCGAATGGAAAGTACTGATCCAGATGGCTTCCCCCCACTCCCCGACCAGGCTGCCAACCCTCTCGCGCATCTCTTCCGCGGCCTTGTTGGTAAAGGTTACAGCCAGCAGGTTCTCCCTGGGCACCCCCTTGGTCAGGAGGTAGGCAATGCGGTAAACCAGGACCCGGGTCTTGCCGCTCCCGGCTCCGGCCAAAATCAAAAGCGGTCCCTCTGTATGACAGACCGCCTCCTGTTGTGCGGGATTAAGATCCGCCAGTAAACTCTCCAAAAATACCACTCCTTAGAGCCTTTCCTCAGTTCTCCCCTTTAAAAAGAGCCTTTGGTCGAAGGGAGGCCCTTCTGTCGCGGGTCCAGGGCGACCGCGGCCCGCAGGGCCCGGCCGGCAGCTTTGAAAGCGGCCTCCAACAGGTGGTGCCGGTTTTCCCCGGCCAGCCGCTGCAGGTGGATGGTGATCCCGGACCTGCTGAACGCCGCGAAAAACTCCTGCGCCAATTCTGCTTCAAACTGCGGGCCAATCTTCCCCCCGCCGAGAGGCAGGTCAAAACTGAGGTGCGGGCGCCCGCTGAGATCCACGGCAACCAAGATCAAGGCGTCATCCATGGGGAGGATGGCACTGCCGTACCGTGAGATCCCCTTCCTGTCCCCAAGGGCCTCGGTCAAGGCCTGTCCAAGGACCAGCCCCACGTCTTCCACTGTGTGGTGGGCATCGACCTCCAGATCGCCCTCGGCTTTAATCTCCAGGTCAAAACAGCCTTGAAAAGCCAGGTGCGTCAGGAGATGGTCAAAAAAGCCAATCCCCGTCTGGATCGTATAACGCCCCTCCCCGTCCAGATCCAGGGTGAGGGTGATGTTCGTCTCTGCGGTTTTCCTTTCAATCGTCGCCCGTCTTTTCGTCAATTTTATCCCCGCCCTTCCTTATCCTCCAGGCGGATATCCACCGCCCGGGCGTGGGCCTCCAGGCCTTCCACGCGCGCCAGGACTGTGGCAGCCGGCCCGAACTTCGCCAGTCCTTCACTGCTGTAAGACACAATACTCATCTTCTTGACAAAATCATCAACACTCAAGGCGGAAGCGAACCGTGCCGTACCGCCGGTGGGCAAAACATGGTTGCTCCCGGCCACATAGTCGCCGACGGACTCCGGAGTAAAGCTCCCCAAAAAGACGGCGCCGGCATGCCGGACTTTGGTCAGCCAGTAATGGGGGTCCGCCACCATCAGCTCCAAATGTTCCGGGGCGGAGAAATTGGCGAGTTCCACCGCTTCCGCCAGATCCCTGGTTAAAACCAGACCGCCGTTCTTCTCCAGGCAGGCCCGGGCAATCTCTTTCCTGGGCAGCGTCGCCAACTGCCGTTCCACCTCCCGGGCTACCTCCTCCACCAGCCACTCACTGGGCGTAAGGAGGATCGCCGCGGCCTCGTCCACCGGCCCGTGCTCGGCCTGGGAAAGGAGATCCGCTGCCACCAGCCGGGGGGAAGCGGTCTCATCGGCAACAATAAGGATCTCACTGGGGCCGGCCAGGGAATCCAGGCCCACTTCGCCGTAGACCAATTGTTTTGCCATGGTCACATAGTTATTGCCGGGCCCGACAATCTTGTCAACCCGCGGCACCGTCTCCGTACCATAAGCCATGGCGGCAATGGCCTGCGCCCCGCCTAATTTATAGATCTCGGTCACCCCGGTTTCAAGGGCGGCAACGAGAAGATGCGGTTCCACCGTCCCGTCCTGCCTGGGCGGGGTACACATGATAATCCGGGAAACCCCGGCGACCACCGCCGGCAATGCGTTCATCAAAACCGAGGAAACCAGCGGCGTCTTGCCGCCGGTCCCGCCCGGGACATACAACCCGGCTGAATCCAAAGGAAGATATCTCTGGCCGAGGAGAATCCCGTCCTTCTCATAGAGCGTCCAGGAGCGGGAAACCTGCTGCCTGTGATAATGGAGGATATTCTCTTTCGCCGTGCGCAAAGCATCAAGGAACTCCGGCGTCACCTTGGCCCGGGCCGCCTGCAGTTCCTCCTCTTTCACCTTGATCCCGGTGCCGGTTAAATCCACACCATCATAAGCCTTGGTAAAATCCACCAGAGCCTTGTCGCCTTCTTGCCGCACCCGGGAGAGAATCTCCTCAACTGTCCGGCGGATTTCTCCTTCTGTTTTCACAGAAAACGGGCGGCGGGCCAAAAGCGAACGGACTTCTTCAAGGTCTGTAGCGGTTTTTAAAATCCGCATTGGTCTCCCCCCCTGTCACGAATAATTTAACATACCCGCTCCAGGGTGTCAAGAAATTGCCAAAAAAAACCGGGCCGCATTGGAATACGGCCCTCCTATTATTAAATAATCTATTCGTTCGCCTCTAGTATTCAGATGAATAACAGATGGGATTAGGAACCAAGACCAAGCGCGATCCCGACCACGCCCAGGATAATCCCGATGATGCTGAAGGTTTTGGCGCTCTTGGCGTCTTTTGCTGCGGTTTCAACTTTCTCTTCCATCTCGGCGACCTTTGTCTCCAGCAGGGTTACCCTGACGCCCATGGCATCGAGATCCTCGCGGAATTCTTTCTCCAAAGCCTTTAACGCATTGTACAGTCTTCCTGCGTCAGTATCTTCGCCCAGTTCTTCGGCGATGATGGCTTTGACCTGATCCTCGGTGAGGCCCACTGCCTCTGACAGCCTGGCTTCGAATAACCGGAGTACTCTCGCGGTTAATTCGACCATTTCGTAACGGGTGGCATGCCTTTCTCCCTTAAAGGTCCCATCGGGATACCCTTTAAGTAATCCGGAGTTATAGACCAACATAAACTGGTCATATACCCAGTGAGAAGGTTTCGGGGAGTCCTCAAATGCCCCCAATACCACCGGTACGGCAGTGAACAGCATTATCGCCGCAACCAATAGGACCAATGCTTTTTTCATCTTTCATCCCTCCCTTTGTGATAATTAATAGCCCCTAAATATATACTCTCCTTCCACTATATTATTCGCGGCTCATAAACAAATTCCTTCCTGATTCTCAAGATATTTTCTTTTTTGAAATCTACCCGGTCGTTTAATCGTTAACTTCATCCGTCATTGCGGAGAAACCTTCCCCCAAAACCTCGTGGACATTGGCGATGACCACAAAGGCCCGGGGGTCTTCGGCCCGGACCAGCTCTTTGAGACGGGTTGTTTCTCCCCGCCCGACCACACAAAAGAGGACCTCCTTGCCACGGCCCGAATAGAGGCCACGGCCGCTCAAGCCGGTAACTCCCCGTCCTAACTCCTTCAGCACCCGCCTGGCAATGGCTTCGGCATGATCCGAGATGATGAGAGCGCCTTTGGAATAATTGAAACCTTCCATAACTAAATCAATGGTCTTCCCGGTCACCGCCAAAGCAATAATGGCGTAGAGCATGATCTCGGGGGTTTTAAAGATCAACCCGGCCAGGAGGATCACCAGACCGTCAATGAGCATCAACCCGTATCCGGTTGAGACCGGGGCCAGGTGGGAGAAGATCCGGGCGGCCAAATCGGTACCCCCGGTATTCCCCCGGTACCGGAAGGCGATGCCCATCCCCAAGCCGCCGAGGAACCCGCCGTATAAGGAGGCGAGCAGTGGATCGGTGGTCAGCGGCTGCGCCAGCCCCTCCCAGTAGGCCACGGCCGCCGGCAGCAGCAGGGCGCCGAAGAAGCTCTTCACCCAGTGACGGGGGCCGAAAAGACGGAGATAAGCCAGGAAAAGTGGGGTATTCAAGAAAAAGATCACCAGTCCTACCGGCCACCGCCATAGATGATAAAAGATGATGGCAAGCCCGCTCACCCCCCCGGCGGCGATCCGGTTGGGGATCAAAAACCAGACCAGGGCCAGGGCGGCCAGGTTCGCCCCGATGAAAATACCGGCATAGTCCATAAGCTCCCGCCGGAGCCTTTCTCCGGTGCGCTTGGTCAACCTGGGGCACCTCCTCGTTGCTCGTGGCTCGTTGAGTGGTAGTGGGTGGTACTGACGGCTTTTTGCCGGCAATCCGGCAAGGGCACCCCCCGGCGCGCTGGGGTTGAGCGCCGGGCCCGGGCTTGGTTTTATGTATTCATTCTACTCTGCCAACACTTTAAGAGCCCGCTTGGCCAACCTGATCTCCCGCCACACCAGCCGGATAAAACCCGGCAGGACCAGCAACCGCCGGAAGCGGGCCGGCTCTTGCAGGGCCCGGTATAACCATTCCAGCCTGCCCTTCCGCCACAAGTGGGGAGCACGCTTCACCCTTCCCGCCCAAAGATCCAAAGCGCCTCCCACGCCAATCCCCACCGTCACCTGGAGTTTAGCCCAGTTCTCCGCCAGCCAGACCTCCTGGCGGGGCAGGCCCATCCCCACCAATAGCAACTGGGGGCGGGCGGCATTAATCCTCCGGATTACTTCGTCTTCGTCCGGGGGTGGAAAATAACCATGGGCCGTTCCTACCACGCGCACCCCCGGCCAGCGGGCGGTGATCCGTGTGGCCGCTGCCTCCGCCACCCCGGCGGCGCCACCTAGGAGAAAGGCGCGGAGCCCTCCGGGGACGCCGGCGGCAAAAAGGCTCTCCACCAAGTCGACCCCGGCGACCCGCTCCAACCCTTTACAGCCGGAACGCCGGAGCGCCCAAACAACGCCGTACCCGTCGGGGACAACCAAATCCCCCTGGCGCAGCGCGGCGTCGAGTTCAGGTTGTCGCCGGGCGGCCATCACCATCTCGGGGTTGAGGGTGATCACCCGCATCCGTCTTCCTGTAACCAGCGCCTGCCGGATCTCTGCCACCGCCTCCGCCATCGTGACGGCGTGCACCGGCAGGCCCAAAACCGTGGTTTCTTTCCCCATTTTAACACAGTTCCTCCCTGATCCGTTCCAAAAACCATAACCGGTCCTCCCTGGCTGTTGCCATCATCCTTTCCCGCACGGCCAGGGTTTCCTGGCGAATGTGGGAATAGGACGGCCAAAGATCAGCCAACGCCTTCCGGATTTTCTCGCCCAGATCCGGCTCCTGCCAGGAAAAAGCGGGCCAACCCAGTTCGCGGCAGAAAACGGTGATCTTCGGGTCATCGCCCAAGCCGATGCCGGGAACCCCCAGGCGGGCGGCGAACAACAACCCGTGGAGCCGCTCCCCGATTACCAGGGAAAGGCCGGAACAGGCCTTCTCCAATTGCTCCTGGTTCTCCAGGAAAACAGCAGGACGGTAGCGGTGACGGCCGGCTGCAGCCGGCCCCTGGAGGCCAAAGGCGTCCCCGGGCGCCAGGGCAAAGAGGCGTACCGACCCGGGAAACTCCTTTTCCACGGCTTTGAGCAACGCATATTTGTATTTCTCCCGGCCCCGGCGGAGAAAGACCCCGATCACCGGCGGCGCCGCCGGTTTCTTCTTCCTGGCCGGCCGCGGTCCCTGCTTTTTCTCTTCTTTATACTTATGCAGCCCGGCCGGTCCGGCCCCCGGCAGGTCCCAAAGGGGGTCCACCCCCACCCGGAACCGGTCGCAGGTCACCCCCATCTTCTCTAATAACCCGGCGGAAAGCGGGTCACGGCAAGAGAGCGCCCTGACCTTCCGCAAAGCCCGCCCGGTGGCCCACGCGCCCGGAGCCGACAAAGGACCAAAACCTTGCCCGAAAAGCATCACCCGGGCTTTCCTCCGGTCGGCCAGGCTCAAGAGGGATAAATAATAAAGGAGGCTCCTTTTGCTGGTGGCGTCTTGAAAAATACTGCCGCCGCCGCCCACCAGGAGATCCCCCGGCTGCAACAGTTTGGCGAGGTGGGGCAGATTCCACCGGGAGATCCGTTCTTCCCCGAACTCCGGGAGTGACCGGGGGTCCCCGGTTAAGAGCACGAGCCCGGTTTCGGGGAAGGCCTCACGAATCTGGGAAAGAAAATACCTGGCCATTAATTCGTCGCCGAGATTGCCAAAGCCATAATACCCGAATAGATAAACCTTAGCCATCAGCCGCCTCCCGCAAATAAGCCCATCCGCACCAAAAAAGGAATAAGAGCAAGGGATCCGCCCACGGGGTCTCAGTCAGACCCGCCGCCAACTGGCCGCAGAGGGCGGCCCGGGCCCCCCTCTGGCCCGTGGTTTTCACCGGCCCGGAGAGCCCCAGGTATGCCACGCAGCAAAAAAGAAGCACCCCGGGGATCCCCTGTTCTACGCCTATATGTAACAACTGGTTATGGGCATGAAGAGCAGGAAACCGGCGCTGGGAAAATGCGCGCCGGAACCCGCCGCTCCCCGTTCCCAAGGGATTTGCCTTGAATAACTCCCAGGAGGTTTCCCAGATTTGCCAGCGGTACGCCACCGTACTGTCCTGCCACAGGCCACCGGGTGGGAACAACCTGGCCCGTAACGGCGGGAAAACCAGAAAAACAAAGAAAAACAGGATTGCCAAGCGTAAAAGCAGGGGCTTCCACTCCCGCCCCTGGAAAACCAGAAGCGCGGTTACTGCCGCCAGCCAGGCTGTGCGGGAAAAGGTAAAAAGCAAGGCGGCGGCATGCAGCAAACAGGCGAAGATATAAAAAAGCCGCCTGCGTCCCATTCCCCGTTCCGTTCTCTCAATCGCGGCCAGGAGCAACGGGAAAATGAAGGACAGGACCATGCCAAAGAGATTAGGGTTGTCCAATGTACCGGTGATGCGAAAAGGAACCACCCGCCGCTGCTGGGGATCGAGCCAGGAAGGCGGGGCCAACGGTCCCGCCGCAGCCTGGAACAGGCCTAAAACCACCATGGGCAGGAGAATAAGGCTGAAAAAACCCATTCCCAATGGTTGCCGCCCGGCCCGCGCCTGCCGCCGGAGAAAAGACCCGCAGGAGATGGCGGTGAAGATAACCAGGGCTTCTCTAAGGAAATAGCCCAAACCTGCCCAACCGGCCGCCCGCAGCGTGGCAAGGAGGCCCCACACCAGCCAAAGGCCGGCCGGGAGGGGAATCCCCACACCGGTAAAGACGGCGGTCCCCAGGAAGGGCAGATAGGGCCAGAGGCTTTCCGGAAGGTAAAAGATGAGAGCCAGCGCCGCCCGGGTCACCTGCTCCCACCGTTCCTGGAATACCGGATGGTTAAAGGCCTTCCTCAACCCTGGGAAGAAAAAACACCAAAACCAACTCCATCCTTAAGTATATCATTCCCGCCCGCCCCCGGCAACCGGGATTTCCCAAAGAATACCGGTCATCCTTCTAGGAACTCATCTCCCTTAACGCGCGACCTGTGATTTACCACCCATCTTCCGGTACTTAACCCATACCCCCGTCTCAGCAGAAAACCAGACTCAGCCCCGGCGCCCAACCCCAGCGCGCCGGGGGGTGCCCTTGCCGGATTGCCGGCAGGCTGACTGGTTGCTCGGTACTCGTCACTCGTCGCTCGCACGGAGCCTTGGCAATCCGGTTGGATTCCTTGGCTTACACGAAATTTCCCCGTCTGGCGGGGGCTCCGGGAAACCGGAGCCTGGGAAGACGGCCCTGGGCATGCTTGGCGAGGGGGGAGGGAAAACCGGGGCAAGCCGCAGGAGGCGGCGTGGTGGTTTCCGGGACATGGAGGTCCCGTAAGCCACGTACCCGGTTTTCCTTCCCGCCGAGCCTTAGTAGCCCGGCCGGATTCCTTGGTGCCGGTTTCCCGGAGCCCCCGCCAGCTTCGAGCACCGCCCGGACCGAGCAACGCAGCCATGCGACGCTTATAACGTCGCGTCTGCCGGCAATCCGGCAAAGAGCCATCATTTCCACTACACCCCAATCTTCGCTCACCCCCATTAACCGCTCCTCATCCCCCCAGCAACTTCTCCTTTTCCCCCGAAGGAATCGCCACCGACCAGGTACCCAGTTTCCCCTGGTCGGCCTCGCCGCCCTCCCGGCGCGGATCAACCCGGATCAAAATTCTCTTCCCCTGCGGCTCCCAACGCCGCAAAGCCAGGGTATAAAGGTCCAGTGGGAAATCCTCCTCGAGGTCGAGCGCGACCTCCTCCCGTTCCCCCCCGGTCTCATAGACTGCAATCCCCCTGCTCCCCTCCTGGTCCTCCGTTTCTACAGCCAGATACCGCCCGTCAGGAGAATAAATAAGCAGATCCGCGGCCCCGCCCGGCAAAAGCGCAACCGGGTGAAAAGGATTTTCCGCGGCGGGCCCCGATTCCTCCCAGTTCAAAAGGGCCACCAGCCCGTTTTCCCCCCGCGTGCCAAAGGCCATCCCCTTCTCCAACGGCGAAAGAATCAAGGTGGAGTAAGCTTCCCTGCCGACTCTTTGCCCCTCCGTCTCCGGAGGCAGATCCGTAAGGGTGATCAGCCGGGTTTCCCTCTTCTTCCCGTTCTCCTCCCTCTCCCACGTCAACACGGCCTCCTCCGCCCGTACCCGGGTCCTCTTTAGCAAACGGGCAGAGGAGATCCGGTATTCCTCCTCATCAAAGCTGACAATGAGATCCTCCGTGTGATTCTCAGCGCGCAGCGGGTCCGCTACCACTTCCTGCATGAGAACGGTAAAACCGAACCGCCCGTCCGTAAGTACCGACTCATCCTGGATGCGGCAGGCGACAAAACCGGGGCTCCCCGCAGCCTGCAAAGCCAGGCCGTTTTCCCGGTAATCATTCCATGCTTCGGAAGTCAAGTAAGCCCTAAGCTCCTCTTCGGGTTCACCGGCGATCCTGGCATGCAAAAAAGAATAAATAACCTCCCGGGCCTCGCTCAACTCCCCCCGCGGGCCGTCCGGCGCCGGCGCCGGCGGCTCCAGGTATTCCCATAAGGGGCAGCCTTGAAGGAAAAAAACCAGAGCAAAAAGGGGAATTTTTTTGATGCCTGTAAACAAAAGACCTCGTCCTCCCATTATTCTTTCTTGGGAATATTCTTCCCCGCGCCGCCAAAAAAGAACAAAAAAAAGAAAAACGCCCGGTTTTTTACCGGGCAAAAGGGAGGGAGGATTTATTGGTTTGCTCATGAGAATTCAAGAGAACAACTTTTTCAGAAGGCCGGCAGGATTATTTGTTTTTTTTTCGAAGTATTCATCTCTATGGGAGGAATACCAAAAAATGAAACAAATTGCTTCTTGTTTAAGCAGCATAATATTGATTTTTGCTTTTTCGCTTTTCACCCCGGTTTACGGTGCGGAGGCGGAAGATATCTCCTCCCCCGCCCTGGTTGTTTCTGTCCCTTCCGAACAGGAGGGAGAACCGGGTGAATTTATTACATATCTATTTCAAATCCGGAACCAATCCGCCACCGGAACGACCCTCACCGCGGCGGCCGTTTCTGCGCAAGACTGGCCGTTGCTGACAAGTGAGGAAGAGATTACTATTCCCCCCGGCGGGCAAGGACTCTTCGCGGTTACCGTATGGATCCCCGACACCGCCTATGGCGGGACCGGAGATTCCCTGGCCGTGAGTTTTACCGGCCCGGAGTTCTCCGCTTCCTACAACCTCACCACCAAGGTCCGTATTACCACCAGCTTCTCCTGTCTGTACCCGGAGAGGATCACCGGCCAGCCTGGAGAAATGGTGCAGATCCCGGTCACCTTGGTCAACGATGGCAGCATCACCCGGAGTTTCACCCTGCAGGCGGTCTCGGAAAAGCGGTGGCGGGTGAATTTGGAGACCGCCGGTGTTACCCTGGCGCCGGGTGAGAGGAGCACTATCCACCTCCAGGTGACTATCCCGCCAACCGCCGCTGCCGGCACCGTCGATCCCTTGTACCTGCTGGTAACAGCGGCTGCAGATGAATATGCCGGAGCGAGCACCGGGGAGTACCGGTTCTCCATCGTGGTCCGGAGATCCCACCAGCCCGTAGAAAGGGAGAACCTCATCCCGCTTTACTCCAATTTCAGTTTGACCCTGGCCCCGCCCCGGGGCCCGGCATCCTTTCTTGACTGGGCGACCACCCTCGGGTTCAACGGTGAAATCCATCCCTTGCTTCACTACAACTTCTACCTGGCCGGAGAGAGTGAGGAGGGGTTTTTCTCCCCTTCCGCTCTTTTCCTCGCGCTCACCGGGGACCAATGGTATATGCAGGCCGGGCGGTTCTCTTCCGGATGGCCCGGGTTGATCTCTCCACCATCGAGCGCGGCCAACCTCTACCTGCAATCCCGGGGCGCCCAACCCTGGAGTTTCTGGCTGGGCGCGGGTCAAGACTTCTTCGGCCCCACCTGGTTGGGGGGGATCATTGATCAGCCGAAAGAAAACCTCCGTTGGCTCCTGGTGGTTCCTTTGGAAGAATACCGTCTCCACGGGGTTCTGGAAACCCGCTATTCCCCCGTGGCTTTCCAGGATTGGCGCTGGACTTACCGGCACGCCCTGGGTTTTGATGAAAACGGCCTTTTGAACCAGGGCGAGTTCTCCCTGCAAAGATCGGCGCTGGACTGGCGGTTTATCGCCTCCCTCTCCGGGGGGAGGAACTTCCATTTTGAATACTGGCCGGGTGAGGAGGACGAGAGCGCATATACCGGCGGGTACGGTACGAGTTTTGGCGCGGCCGATTTAAATATCGAATATTACCTTTCTCCCCGCCTGACCCTGGAACCGGGGGCAACCTTCCGTGTTGCCACCGTGGACCGGAAACCGCGGACCAGTTATACCCTGCAAAACCGCTTTTCTTTCTCCGGTTCCTACCTGCTCCTCCGCTACAGGCAGGACCTGTACGGCCAGATAGAGAAAGGCGCTGAACTCGGTTTCTCCAACGAATGGCGGCAGCCGGCAGCCAACGACTTCCAGGGGACGGCGGCCCTTTCCTGGAGCCGGAAAGGCGCCACCGATACCGTGGGCGTTTACGGCCGCCTGCGCCGTTGGTTCTTTACCTCTTCCTACCTGGAAGCCGCCTACGAGCAACACTGGGAGGATACGCCCACCGGCTTCTCCTCCCCCCTGGCCCTGGGTTTGAGATGGTACCACTTGCTCTATTCAAACTGGGAGGGTTATGGCAGCATCTTTTTCCACGATTCCCCTCTTACCTCCGGTTACTATTCGTTGCAGGCCGCCACCGGCTATTGGTTTACCCCCGGCACCTTCCTGCAGCTCCGGGCCACCACCCGCTTGGAGGAGAGGGAAACCACCTTATCCAAGATCGAACTCTATCTCTTCCACCGCGACCTGTACTTCTTCCCGGCGCCTTGGGGAGGCGTCGAAGGCCGGGTTTTCCTGGACCGGAACCGGAACGGCCAGTTCGACCCGGGTGAACCGGGAATCCCCGGGGTCGCCGTTGTCCTCGACGGAGAGGAGAAAACCGTCACCGATAATCGCGGCTATTTCCGCCTTTCCCGTTTGAAAAAAGGCGAATACCTCCTCGCCTTTTCCCCAAGGGAAGGTACTGGCTATCTTACGCCTGCGGCAAAACAGGTTAGCCTGAAGGAAAACCGGATCCTGGCTGTAGAAGTCCCCGTCCTGCCGCCGCTGGACCTGCAAGGCTTGGCCTTTACCGATCAAAATAGAAACGGCCTGCCCGACCCGGATGAACCGGCGGCCGGCCGGGTACAACTCCTGCTTTACCCGGTGGGCGGCGACGAACCCCTCGTCACCTTGACAACAAACCCGGACGGCTCCTTCTTCCTGCCCGGCCTTTCCCCCGGCAGTTACCGCCTGGAGGCCGTTGCCGAAACCCTGCCCGGGTTCACCACAGCCGAACCGGTTCTCCTGACCATAGAGCAAGACTCAACCCCGTTTTTACTCCTCTTCCCGCTCTACGAAGAAGAGCGCGAGATCGATTTCACCTATTTCTAGCCCAATCGACAGTGTCAGAAGACGATCAGGTCATAGGCCAGCTGTACACGGTATTCCGACGCGTCCATTGACGCCACGGCGGATTTTTCTTCCGGAAGGGTGAGCCGGAAATGGATCTCAATCTCCCGCCATCCTCCCGTATGGCCTCCGGACAACAACGGGCTAGGCAACGAGGAAAGTTCGGCCCAGTCTTTCCCGTCCAGTGACCACTCCACCCGCGCCAGCGGGAATTCCCCGCCATTTCCGCCTTTGATCCTCAGTTGCCACGTGCTTTTTTGGTTGGAGAGGATCCGGATCTTGGCCTGTTCCACCGTGCGGCCCCGGGCAAAAACCAACTCAAAATCGTCGGTTTCTACCTGGAGTACCGGCGGAACCCGTACGGCCAGGCGGTGACCGGCGGACTCCTGTCCTGCTTGCACCGGAAGGGAGAGCGCGATTACTAAAAGAAGGGAAAAAAATAAGGCGCTTGTACGCGCCCGCCCTGCCGTTTTCATGAGGTTCTTCACCATCATTTTTAACACCCCTTTACCGGCAGGAACACCGGAAAAACCGGGGAAGAAAAAATAGGTTCTTCGGCGGCCCGGCGATCCTGGTGAACTGCGCGTCACTTTAGATCCGTAGCTTTGCGTCCCCGCCTTTCGACGGGTTTGCCTTTTCGGAAACCTTTAGGTTAATCAACTGTATCTTACCCGTTGGGTATCCAAATATTCAGTTGTCTAGTAAGTCCAGTATATATCAGAATGAAGGTCCTGTCAATACCCTCCATGGAAAAACCTTCTGTTACAAAAGATCCTGTCATTACCAGCAGAAAAATGTTACCCGCATTTCGCTGCTATATTCCCCGGCCGGCGCCCATTCGTCGAGGAGCATCCGGAAATTAAGCATGAAGTAAAACAAGCCCCACTCGTACCCGGGGTAGTCCTGAGACCGGGCAAGGATCACCTCCTGGCCTGCAGGTTTCATCGATTCATAGTTGCCCGGAGAAACCCGCCATTCCATCTCTTGACGCCTGATGGTATGATTTCCCGACTTGAAATCCCCGCCGTTAATACTTACCTGCCAGCCCCGCCTGAACCGCAAACACTGGAAAGCAATATTAAGGGGGCTTCTTGTTTCCCAATAGTCGCCACCGGATGGATGCCGTTGCGGCAGTCCCAGATTAACCTCACCGGGGAAAAGCAACAACCAGGCGTTGAATTCAGGGTCGTAGTCATAAAGCCCGCCAAAGGCCACACCCGGGAAGAGAATAACCACTATTGCCAAAAGGACCGGTACCTTTTTCCACAAACCCCTTCACCTTCTTTCCTAATCGTTTCCGGGGTGAAAATCAGGGTAAAAACAGGGAATATGTGATGATGCTGGTATACTCCCCTTCATATTCATCGCCCGTCAACTCCAGGTAGTAAGAGATGGGGAGGTGCTGTCCGGTGAGAATCTCCTCTGTAAAGTCACGCCAATCCATCACCAACCCGGATTCCCCCTCGGAAGGCATGGAACGGTATTCTCCTGTTCCTATTTTCCACAGCAAACGGCTGATGGGGATTGAAGTCCCTGCCGGGCCCCGGAAATCCCTCCCCGAGATGTGGATCTTCCACTGGGAAGGGATATTGGTCCGGAAAGAAAGGAAGACCACATCCTTCCCTTCGAAATAAGTACCCCTGCCGTCAGTCTTCGGCAGGCCGAGGTCAACATAGTCGGTGGAGAGATAAAACTCGGCGCGGGGCGGAACCGTAAATTTCAGGGTAAACTCGGCCGCAAATACAGAGGAGGAACAAAGCAGAACAAGAGAGACGGCCAGCCACGCCCACGCCCGCTTGCGCGCATGGGCGCCGGTGTATCTATACGCACCCTCCTGCGGGCGTCGGTGGTTCTTTTTCATCACCCGCTCTCACCTCATCTTTCCTCTTCTTCCGGTATGTCCACTTTTAACAGGGCTTGGGCCCCCAATAATTTCTCGCCGCCGTAGTCCAGGATCGCCAGGACCACATAATCCCCGGCCGGTAAGGCCATGGTTTCTGCAAAGACCAGTTCCCGCTCGCCGCCGGGCAAAACCACCGTTTCCGGCAGGGAGAGCCTTTTTACTGTTTTCCCCCGGCTATCCCTGACCTCCACCCGTCCGGACGGGTACAATTGCGTATCCCCGAGGTTGGCAAAGAGCACCCGGCCGGAAAGGCCGTTTTCCCACGTGACAGCAAAATCCTTTATTCTCCCCGCCTTTGTTGCTTCCCCGCGGACCGTGAGGAAGACGCCCCCGCCTACCCGGCCGGTCACCACCATCCCGGAGCCCCTTTGCGGGGCATCCGGTACCGTCTCGACAAAAAAGCCGCTCCAGTAATCGCCGCCAGCCGTCTCCGGCGGGACAGTTCCAAAAATCTTGAAGATCCGCTCTTCACCGGCGGGAACAAGCATTTCTGCGGGCTCAATCTGGAGCCAGGGAATAACCGAACGGGGACCAACGGTGGGTAAAAACTCCACCTCGCCCTTGTGGTTGAACCGCCAGTCTTGAAAATAGATCTTCACCCGGAGATCCCGGTCGGCCGCACCGGTTACTTCAAAGGTGCCCTCCACATTGCCGCCGGGTTCTACCGTTATTTCCCAGCGGGGCGGGGAGATCGAAACATTCATGGCAAACGCCGTTCCCGCCGTCAAGGCAAAAAAGCCCACCAAAGAGGTGAGCAGAAAAAGCGCATACCAGTTTTGCCGTTTTTTTCGTAACGGTTTTTGCTTCGTCATTATATCTGTTATATGCATGTATTATATGCCCCCGTGTTTTGGTTGGCTTAGTCAGGGCACAAACAGCGTGTAAGTGACTGTATTGGTGTATACGCCGGCATAGACATCATCGAAGTTGTCAACCTGGAGTTCGTAACGGAACTCGATCGTCTTTTCCTTTGCCCCCGTATCTGCGCGGGAATCAATGGTAACTTCACGGCTCAGGATGTTATAGTTCCTGCCGTCTTCGATCTTAATATTCAACGCACTAACCGGCAATTCCTCCCCATCCCCGCTAGTAAACTTCGTACCCTCAACTTTCAATTGCCAATCGACTTTTTTGTTGCACCGGTACGTCAAGGTGAATGAGTTATCCGACAAATATGTACCGGCTCCTGTAATATCTCCAAGGTCAATGGTCTCGCCCGCCTGGGCCAATTCAAGCTTGATCTCTTCGGGGACGGTGACCTTCAGTTTATGGTCGGCTTGATATTCAGCTGCCATTGCCGTCCCGGCCACCAAAAGGGTTAACACGCAAGCCAACAGGATAATGCTTGTCCGCTTCAAAATCAATACCCCCCCTTGTAATATCTACTCTCACTGGTAATTCCGAGCATCAAAAAACCGACGCCAAATCATTAGCGCCGGTTTCACTACTCGCTCCTTCCAGGCCAAGTGACCACATGTTACCTGGAGATCATTGCTTCGCTAATCCAAGGTCACTGATGAAATTTTTCTCTTTTAAAGAGAATAACAAAAAATATTTCATTTGTCAACTACTTTTATCTTTTTTTCATCTTTTTCCCGGGAACCGGCGTGCAACCAAACCCGGGGCACCCGGTCGCTGAGCATGCAGACCACTTCATAGTTGATTGTCCCCAAAAGCCCGGCCACTTCGTCCGCAGAGATCTCTTCCTCTCCCTGGCGCCCGATTAAGACCGCTTCTTCCCCCGGTTCCACCTCCAAGTCCCCCACATCGGCCATGCACTGGTCCATACAGACCCGGCCCACCAGGGGGAAGGACTTTCCTTTCAGCAAAACCCGGGCTTTTCCCGATAATAATCGGCTCCAGCCGTCGGCATAACCCAGCGGCAGGGTGACAATGTTTGTTGCTTTTTGGGTATGGTAGATCTGGCCGTAACTGATCCCGGTCCCCGGCGGGACCCGCTTCACCTGAATAACCCGGGCCTTTAACGACAAGGCCGGTTTGAGCGGCAGCCGGTCGCGGGGCGTTTCCTCCGAAGGGTAGAGGCCGTAGATGATAATCCCGGGCCGGACCAGGTCAAAATAGCTCTCCGGCAGGTTGATAATGGCCCCGCTGTTCGCTATATGCCTCAGGGGAATTTTCACCCCTGCTTCTTCCAGGTTCTTAAGGACTTCCTTGAAGAGGTCCAGTTGGTGGTAGGCAAAGGAGAGATCCGCCTCGTCGGCGGTGGCGAAATGGGAATAAACCCCTTCCACTTCCAGGTTGGGCAGGGCGGCAACCTTCCGGGCCAAGCCCGGCGCCTCCGCCGGCGGGACCCCGACACGCCCCATACCGGTATCGACCTTAATATGCACCCGGGCCTTCCGCCCGTGCCTGCCCGTGGCCGCCGAGAGCGCCCGGGCGCCCTCCTCCCCGGCAATGGTCGGGGTCAGCCCGTACTCCAGAAAGGCCTCCGCCTGGTCCGGGAGGAGCGGCGTAAAAACCAGGATCGGGCAGTCGATCCCGGCTTCCCGCAGGAGGATCCCTTCTTCCGGCATGGCCACCCCCAGCCGGGTGGCGCCCGCTTCCAAGGCCGCCCTGGCTGTAGCCACAGCGCCGTGGCCATAAGCCTCGGCCTTAACCACGGCCATGATCTCCGGCGCCTTTCCTCCCCGAGCGGTAAACCGCCGGATTTGCCGGATATTCTCCCGGATCGCTTCCAGATCCACCTCCGCCCAGACCGGTCTGATCATCTTCTCATATCGTGCCACATTCTGTCCCCCTCTTAATGACCAGCGCAAGTTTTTCCAAGAGGTCGCCGGCGATCATCCCCGCTTTGCCAAATTCAGCGGCAGCCAGGTCGCCGGCGGCGCCATGGAGGTAGACTCCAAGAATTGCGGCTTTTTCCGGGGAAAGCCCCTGGGCCAGTAAACCCCCGATCACGCCGGCCAGGACATCCCCGGTCCCCCCGGTGGCCAAGCCGGAATTGCCGGTAGGATTGATATAGACCGGACCTTCCGGCGGGGCCACAAGGGTAACGGCGTCCTTCAGGATGAGGATCACACCCCACTGGCGGGCTTTTTCCCGCGCCAGGTCCAGGCGGTCCGCCCGCACCGTCTCCGGGCTGACCCCGCAAAGGCGGGCCATCTCTCCCAGGTGCGGCGTTAGCACCGCCGGGCCTCGCAGCCGCTGCCACCAACCTTCTTCCCCTGCCAGCAAATTCAGGGCATCCGCATCCAGGACCTTTGGCTGTTCCGCCGGGAGCAGCCTCCAGAGGAGTTCCTGCCCGTCCGCCGCCCGGGAAAGCCCCGGCCCCATAACCACCGCCTGGAAATCCTCCCAGCGCAAAGCCGGCCAGGGGGCTGTCATCAACTCCGGCGGTTTCTCCGGCAACGCCAGGCCTTCCCGGAGACCCAGGGTGACCAGGCCTGTGCCGCAACGGAGGGCGGCAAGGCCGGCCAGGACCGGGGCCCCGGTCAAGCCGGGACTGCCTCCCACGACCAAAAGCCGCCCGTAAGTGCCCTTATGGCTGTCGGGAACCCGGGGGGGCAAGAGCGCCGCCGCGTCCCCCGGCTCAAGGGTATAAAAAGAGGACGGTTCCGCCAGCAAGGCCCCGGGCAGGCCGATGGTATCCACCACCACCTCCCCGGCGGCTTCCCGTCCAGGAAAGAGCATCAGCCCTACCTTGGGCCGGCCGAAAGTCACCGTCACCCGGGCGCGGACCGCTGGCCCGGAGATCCTGCCGGTATCCGCTTCCACCCCGGAAGGGATATCCACGGCGACCACCGGCAACCCGGACCCGTTAATCGCCTCAATCAAACGGGCATAGTCGCCGGTGACCGTTCCCCTGAACCCCGTCCCCAGCAAGGCATCGATAACCAGCCCGTATTCCCTGCCCAGCCCGGATCCATCGAGAACCTCGTCCCATGGCCGGTCCGGGACACCGAAACGTAAAGCCATCTCCCGGTTGGCCGTGGCATCCGGCGGCAGGTCCCTCCCCTGCCCGGGATGAAAGACCGTCACTTCCCAACCGGCCGCCCGGAGCAGGCGGGCGACGGCCCACCCGTCACCGCCGTTGTTCCCGGTCCCGGCGAAAACAGCCGTCCGCACCGGGGCAAACCGCTCCCGTACCGCCCCGGCCACCGCCTGGGCCGCATGTTCCATAAGGATGAGACCGGGGATCTTATACTCTTCCATCGCCCGCCGGTCAATGGCCCTCATCTCACCGGCGGTAAGCACCGGGCGCATTATTGTTCTCCCTCCAGAATTACCTGGGCCACCGCGTAGTCCCCGCTGTGGGAGAGCGAAAGGTGGGTCGCTTTTACCCCCAGTGCCGCCAGATGGGCGGCAAGGCGGCTGGAGAAGGAAAGATACGGCGCGCCCAAGCGGTCGTTCTTCACCTCCACCTCCCGCCAGCGGAAATGGCGTATCCCGGTCCCCAAGGCTTTGTAAAAGGCCTCCTTGGCGGCATAACGCGCCGCCAAACGGTGGGGGGAGGCGCCGCAGGTTGCCCGTTCATCCGGGGAGAAAACCCTCTTTATTAAACGTTCCCCCCTACGGGCCAAAGCCTGGGAGAACCTGGAGACCTCTACTATATCTATGCCCATACCTTTGATAATTATCGCAAACCCCCCCATCCTAAAGCTCCGCCGCTGCCACTTTCTTATAAAAGGAATAACGGACGCTTTCAAACCCCAACTTCCTGTAGCTCAGGAGCGGTTCAGTCCCGCCGACCAGCAGGTAACCGCCGTTGCGCAGGGAGCGGTGGAACTTGCGGTAGAGTTCGTCCTTGGCTTCTTCGGAAAAATAGATCACCACATTCCTGCAGAGGATCAGGTCAAGACCTATGGGGAAAGGATCCAGCAACAGGTTGTGGTGCTGGAAATTAACCCGGTTTTTTATCTCCGGCAACAGGTGGTAGAAGCCCCTTTCTTCCCGGAAATACTTCTCCAGCAATTCCTGGGGAAGGGACTTCACCTCATTGGGGGGGTAAACCCCCTCGCGGGCCCGTTTCAACACCACGGCGTCCACATCGGTGGCGAGGATCTCTGCACGGTGCAGGGCATCCAATTCATTCAGGATAATCGCCACCGAGTAAGGCTCCGCACCAGTGGCACACCCGGCGCTCCAGATCTTCAGGCGCCGGCCTTCCTGTAATAATTCGGGGAGGACCTTCTCCCAAAGGTAAAAATAGCAGTCCGGATTCCGGAAAAACTCGGAAACATTAATTGTCAACCTTTTCAAGAAGATCTGGAACCGTTGGGGGTCGGTCTTCAGGATCCGGAGATACTCATCGTAATTATCCACCTGCCACAGGTTCATCAGGGAATTAATTCTCCTGTCCAACTGCTTGCTCTTGTAAAGCGAAAGGTCGATACCGCACAACTCGGAGGCCTGCTTCTTAAACTCCTGATAACTCAGGGCCATTCTCCCAATTCCCGCCTTTCCCGGTCTCTAGCAAATTCTCTTCATCATAGATACGCGGCTGCCGCATCCACCGGCGCCGCGGGTTCAGCCATATTGCTTTTTCGACAAACAACCCGGTTTTCCTGCTACTCCCCAGCGGGCCCAGGCGGTGTGGCGGGCTCCCCCGCCTGCGAATCAATATCCACGTGAACCACGACCCCGGCGCCCAAAACCCGGGCCAGTTTCTTCTCGACCTCATCCGCCACTTGGTGGGCGGCGGCCAGATCCAGCCCGGGCGGTACTTCTATATGCAAGGAGATCTCCTGGTGGAACCCGTAGTCATGGACCTGGATCCCATGGACCCGGTTGACCCCCTCCACCGTCACAGCCTCCTCCCGGATCTTGGCGAGCATCTCCGGTGAGGGCGAGGCCCCCAGCAACCGGTTGCCGGAAGAGAGGGCCAGTTTCCACCCGGTATAGATGACCAGCCCGGCAACGGCCGCTCCCAAAAGGGAGTCCACCTGGTACCAGCCCCTGACCGCCACAATGTTCCCGGCAGCCACCAAAAACGAGGAAACGGCGTCGGCCCGGTGGTGCCAGCCGTCGGCCACGAGGGCCTCGGAATCAATCTCTTTCCCAAGTTTAAAAGCGAACCTGGCCATTGCTTCCTTAGAAAGGGCGGCAAAGATGAAGACTGCTGAAACCCACCAGCCCCCGCCCACCACCTGCGGGGCAAAGAGCCTTTTCACCGCGGAAACCACCAGTTCCAGCCCGGTCACAACCAAGAGAACGGCAATGACCAAAGTGGCGATGTTCTCCATCCGGCCGTGTCCGTGGGGATGTTCTGAATCCGGCTCTCTCCCGCTGATCTTGAACCCGACAAAGACCACGATCGACGAGGCAATATCAGAAAAGGTATGGACCGCATCGGCGATCGCGGCCATACTCCCGATGGCGATGCCGATAATAAGTTTCACGGTGAAGAGGAAAAGGTTGCCGGCGATACTCACCACCGCCTCGAGCAACCCCAGGTCGGTCCGGTATCCCGTTTTCTCCTCCTTTGCCTTCCTCTCCCGCGGCATACGCGCACCCGCGCGCGTGTCGAAGAAACCCCGCACCGCAAACCCGTCCCTTCAAGAAAAATAAAAGCCCATGGGTTCGCGCGCACAGCCTGCGCCCCACAGGGCCCGGTTCTCCTGCCGCCCGCAAACGGGCCTTAACCATGACATGATTATATCCTATTTTTGCGCCGCTGTGAAGAAAAAAAGAGGACCTTTTTTTCGTCGGATCGAGACGGGATTTCTTTCCTTTCTTGAGAATTTTCTCCCTTTGGGCTATAATAAAAACGCAGCCACAGGTGCGGCCCTGCCGCAGGGGGGAAAGCGAATGAGAAAAAAGCGACGCCGCCTTTCTGAAACCGGGCGTGTAACCCTGTCCCCGGTGGACGGGGGAAAAACCGATAAGATCCACCCGGTCCTGCAGTACCAGAAACCTTTATCTCCCCCGGGTTCCCTGAGCGAACTCTTTTTACTCCTTAAGAATAAAACCGGCCGGCGGGTGGAGGGATGGCTGACCATCACCCCGCCCCCGCGCTGGGGGATTGAACCGGGGAAACGGTTAATGATCGCGATCCGGCCGGAAGGGACGATCATGGCCGAGTTCTACCTTTCCACCCCCGCCCTGCCCGGCCCGGGCCCCCATCTTTTGCAGATTACGGTGACGGAAGGGAACGACCTGCTGGCGGAGGCCGCCTTCGACCTCCGCGCAGGCCTTCTTTTCCCGGTTAACAACTGAGCAACCCCGCAAGGTTCCTCAACCCGCAACCCCCTCCGGGACCCGTTTTCCCCGGCGTCCCGCCGCCAATTCCGCTTGCAATTTCTCAACATGGCGGTAGTACTCGATATTCTTTAACTCCGAAGCCGCCTCCTCATCCAGGACAATCGTGGCCTTCCCGCTGAACAACTGGATGGCGGAAGCGGTGACCTGGGATGTCACCGGCCCCTCCAGCGCTTGCGCCACCACTTTGGCTTTTTTCTTCCCGTTGGCGAGCATGAGAATGCTCCGGGCTTCCAGGATCGTGCCGATCCCCATGGTAATCGCAAAATGCGGCATCTCCTCCCGCGCAATCCCGGCCTGCCTGTAAAAACTCGCATAATTATCATCCAGCGTCTCCTTGGTCAAGGCCTGGACCCGTGTGCGCGAGGCCAGGGAGGAACCGGGTTCATTAAAGGCCCAGTGCCCGTCCCGCCCGATCCCGAGGACCTGCAGGTCAATCCCGCCGGCCTCTCTAATCGCCTCTTCATATTGGCGGCAGAATTCTTCCGGGTCCGGGGCCAGGCCGTCCGGAATATGAATATTCTCCGGTTTGACATTAATATGGGCAAAGAGCTCCTCGTGCATAAACCGGGCATAACTCTGGTCCAAGTGGTAGGGTTTACTAAGGTCGATCCCCACCCCCAGGTATTCATCGAGGTTAAAGGTGATCACCTGGGAAAAGTCCAGCCCTTCCTCCCGGTGCATCCGGATGAGCTCCTTATAAGTGCCAACCGGAGTCGCGCCGGTGGCCAAACCCAAAACCAAACGGGGGTTTTTTCTGATCTGCCCGGCGATGAGCTCCGCTGCGTATCTGCTCATCTCCTCATAGTTTTTCTTTATAATAACCTCCATCGGATTCCTCCTTCATTAAGTGCCCACCCGGATCCTTTTGTCCCCGCCGTCGCCGGCGGGTTTTGTAGATCCTTTAGCGGTTGTGGGCCCACCGGGGGTCACCCGCCGATAATTCGAGATCCCCCTCCTCGTCAACTTGGAGCTCCTCCAAGTCCAGGCGCTTATTTCGAAGCACGATTTCCCAAAAAGTGCTTCTCCGGAACAACAAGTTTTACTGAAAACAGGTTTTGCAAAACTTGTTGTTTTAATAGGGGTCAGGCCAACTCACGGTTGATGACACCGGTGACCTCCGCCAGTAAAGAGGCGAGGAGATCGCGGTCCGGCCCCTCAACCATTACCCGGATCAACGGTTCGGTGCCGGAAGCGCGGACAAAGATCCGCCCAGTTTCGCCCAGGCGCTCTTTTGCCCTGGCAATAGCCTCCTGGATCGCCCCGTTCTCCTCCCAGCCTTCTTTCCGGGCTACACGCACGTTCTCCAAAAGCTGGGGAAACCTCTTCAACCGCCCGGCCAACTGTGAAAGGGGTTGCCCGGTCCGGACCAGGACCGCCAAGAGCTGCAGGGCGGTAAGAACCCCGTCTCCGGTGGTGTTGTGGTCAAGGAAGATAATATGGCCCGATTGTTCCCCACCCAGGTTCAGCCCGTTTTCGCGCATGGCCGCCAAGACCCAGCGGTCGCCATTGCCGGTGATCAACACATCCCCCCCGGCCGCTTTGAAGGTCTCGGTGAGTCCCAGGTTACTGTAGACCGTAGCGGCGATGGTCCGCCGGGACAACCGGCCTTCCGCCAGCATCTGCAGGCCGCAAACGGTCATAATCGCATCGCCGTCCACCACTTCGCCCTTTTCGTCCACGGCGATCACCCGGTCCCCGTCCCCGTCGTGGGCCAGGCCCACCTGCGCCCCTTTCTCCAGCACCGCCCGGCGCAGTTTCTCCGGGTTGGTGGAACCGCAGTCCACGTTGATCCGGGAACCGTCGTCCTCCGCGTGCAAGGCATAGACCCGGGCGCCCAAAGCCTCCAGGATCCGGGGGGCCACCCGGTAAGTGGCGCCATAGGCGCAGTCGACCACGACCGTCAGGCCGTCAAACCTCTCCTTCACCGTCCGGCTGAGAAAATCCAGGTATTCGTCTTCCGCCCGGCTTACGGCAAAGACCCGGCCCACCCCGGTTCCGTCCGGCCTGGGGATCTGCGCCGCCGCCTCCTCTTCCAGGCAGGCCTCGATCTCCGCCTCCGTCTCATCACTGAGTTTGTACCCCTCGCAATCAAAAAACTTAATCCCATTGTCGGCAATGGGGTTATGGGAGGCGGAGATCATGGCGCCGGCGGTCTTTTCCCCCTGTCCGGTCAGGTAGGCCACGGCCGGAGTTGGGATTACCCCCAAAAGCTCCACATCAACGCCGGTCGCGGTAATCCCGGCCACCAGGGCGGCCTCCAGCATCGTCCCGGAAAGGCGGGTATCACGCCCCACCAGCATGCGGCCGTTCCCCTTTAAGAGGACATGGGCCGCGGCCCTGCCCAGTTGGAAAACGAGTTCCGGCGTTAAGTCCCGGTTGGCCACCCCCCTTACGCCATCCGTACCAAAAAAACGTCCCATCTAAGCTGTTGCTCCTCCTCTCCTACTCCTGTTGCAAACAGGCAACCAGTTCCTTGCCGAAATCCGCCGCAGCCTCCGGCCCGTTCGCTGTAATCAGCAAGCCGTCGGTCTCCACGGGTTTCCCCGTATAAACAGCGCCGGCCTTTTCCAACTCTCCGGCCCCGTCAACATAGACCGTAGCCCTCTTCCCTTCAAGCAGCCCGGCGCGGGCCAGGATCACCGGGGCAATGCAGATGGCGGCCACCGGCTTCCCGGCGGCGACCATCGCCTTGGCCAGGCCATGGGCCACCGGATCGTCAAAGTACTGCTCGGCCCCGCCGCCGCCCACAAAGACCAGGAGGTCAATCTCCTCCGCCTTTACCTCGCTGAGCAAGATATCCGGCCGCACCCGGGCGCCCAGTTTCCCTTCGGCCCATCCGGTGGTGGTCGAGGCGGTCACGACCTTGATCCCCGCCTTTTCCAGCACCTCTTTGGGGACCAGGTACTCCTCATCCCGGAAGATCTTCTCCGCAATCACCAGCACGGCTGTTTTTGCCACTTTTTTCACCTCCTTTCCCAGGTCTTTCCCAATTCAAAGCCCTTTTAAATCCTTCCCAAAATTTCTTCTAAGCCAGCCCTTCAATGGCGGCCCGGATCCGCTGGAGAACCCGCGGTTTTCCTATGGCCTCCATGGTCTCGAAAAGACCGGGCGTGGCTGTTCTCCCGGTGATCGCCACCCGGATCGGCATAAAGAGGGGCCCGGGTTTTATCCCCAGTTCCGCGGCGAGCCCGCGCAGAACCTCCTCTAAAGCGGCGGCGGAGAAGTCCTCCACCCCTTCCAGGGCCTTGAGGGCCGCAGCCAGAAGCTCCCGGGTCTCCCCGGCGGAGCTTTTCTTCCCGACCAGGAGTTCCGGGGGCGGGACGGGGATCTCCTCCTGGAAGAAATAGGCGGTCTGCTGGCTGATCTCCGAGAGGAGCTTCAACCTCTCCTGGACCAGCGGGATAATCCGGACCAGGTAGGCAAAGCGCTCCGGCGGGCAGGGGTCGGGCAAAACCCCATCTTTCTGCAGGAAAGGCAAGGCCCGGGCGGCCAAATCCTCCGGGGCCAGCTGCCGGATGTAGACCCCGTTAAGCCAGTCGAGTTTCTCCAGGGAAAAGGCCACCGGCGAGGTGTTGATGCGCTCCGGGGAAAAGACCGCCGCCGCCTCCTCCATTGTGAGAACCTCCCGGTCATCCGGGGGATGCCAGCCCAAAAGGAGAAGGAAGTTGTTGACCGCTTCCGGCAGGTAGCCCTTCTCCCGGTACTCCCGGAGGCTGGTCGCCCCGTGCCTTTTACTTAGTTTTCCCTTGCCGTCCGGGGCCAGCAAAACCGGGAGATGGATAAAGACCGGCGGTTCCCAGCCAAAGGCCTCATATAAGAGGATATGCCGCGGGACGCTGGGCAGCCATTCATCCCCCCGCATGACATGGGAAATCTCCATCAAGTGGTCGTCAACGACCACCGCCAGGTGGTAAGTGGGAAACCCGTCCGATTTGAGGAGGACAAAATCATCCAGGGTCTGCAGGTCAAAGACCATCTCTCCCCGCAGGTAATCCCGGACGGTGATCTTCCCCTCCTGCGGTATCTTAAAGCGGATAACCGCCTTTTTCCCCTCTTCAAGATATTCCCGGCAAACCTCCGCGGGCAACTCCCGGCAATGCCCGTCATAGCCATAACCGGAGCGCCGCAGTTCCTCCAGGCGTTCCGGGGGGCAAAAGCAGTAATAGGCCTTGCCCCGGGCCACCAGGTCCTCGGCATGCCGCCGGTAAAGCTCAACCCGTTCCGACTGCTGGTAAGGCCCGGCCGGGCCGCCCACATCCGGCCCCTCGTCCCAGTGGAGCCCCAGCCAGCGCAGGCTCTCCATAATATCCTCCATCGCCTCCGGGACATAGCGCGAGCGGTCCGTATCTTCAATGCGCAGAAGAAAAAGACCCTTCTCCTTCTTGGCCAGAAGCCAATCGTAAAGGGCCGTTCGCGCACCACCGATATGGAGGTATCCAGTGGGACTTGGAGCAAATCTCACTCTAACTCTTGCCGCCAACAGCAACACCCCATTCGCAAAAATACTCTTACTCCTTCGGCATCGCCTCCAAAATTCCTTCCGGAAATCCCGTTGTATACACGGTATACACGATTGTTACATGCACACAGCGCAAAAAGGTTAATGTAAAGGGATGAGTTCCAAACTGATCTCCAGGGCGGTATTGACCTTTTTCATTGTCTCCGCATCCAGGTGGCCGATCTTCTCCGTCAGCCTTCGCTTGTCAATAGTCCGCAGTTGTTCGCAGAGAATAACCGAATCCCGCTCCAGCGGGCTGTTGTTTTTCTTAATCTCCACATGGGTGGGTAATTTTGCCCGCTTGATCCGGGAGGTGACAGCCGCCACAATCGTGGTGGGGCTGTAACTGTTCCCGATGTCATTTTGAATGATTAAAACCGGCCGCAATCCACCCTGTTCCGAGCCGACGACCGGATTAAGGTTGGCAAAAAAAAGATCTCCGCGTTTGACCTGCAACTATTTTCCCCCGCTTACCAGGCTCTGCAAGTATTCATCCATAATGCCGGCATCGTCTGCCAGGCCTTCCTCAGCCAGTTCCTGGTTTATTCTTGCCATTTTACGATAACCCTCGGCCATTTGTTCCCGTCTTTCTTCCAAAAGGCGCTTCTCCAGCAAATACCTTAAGGCCTCCCTGACAAACGCGCTTCTGCTCCCGTACTCCCGGCAAACCTCATCCACCTCTTTGAGCAAGGTATCTGGCACGATAACGACCACCCGCCGGTTAATCAAAACCGCCACCTCCCGGAAGATCTGAAGTTTATGTTCCCCGGAAATTCCTTCCTCAAAATAGAGGCTTTGCCAAAACCCCCAGAATCATGCCTTACTACCTTCCTTATACTCTGTTGAAGTGCTAAATACCTTGTTGAAATTATTGCCAGAAAGAGCCAATAGGATGCACAGCCTCTTGAAATTGATCTATCCAACCAGCTTTATCTTAGTATTTCTCCGTCGCCCGCTTTTTCTCCAGGAAACCCTGGTTGGCGCGGAAAGGCCAAGATCATAAAATACTATTTCGACGCAGGCAAAAAAATTCCTTTCCCATAAAACCCCAGATATGGACTGCCCCGCTGCCGGCCCCGGAACGGAAAGGAACCGGAAGGAAAAATTCCTTCCCACGGCAGGATTTTCTTCCCCGGTACGGAAAAGAAAGAAGGGAATAAGCTCCTTAAAGCAGAGTTTTGCCGCAAGGCCGGCAACGCCGAATTGGAAAGCTTTGCGCTTATAAGGGAGGAATCTTATGCTCCTGGGAATTCCCCGTTCACTCTTTTTCTATTACTATAGCCCCTTCTGGACCACCTTCTGGCGGGAACTGGGGGTCGACTGCCTGCTTTCGCCCCCCACCACACCGGCCATCCTCCAGCAAGGGCTGGAACTGGCCCTCGACGAATTTTGCCTGCCGGTGAAGGTCCATTACGGCCACCTGGCCTACCTGGAAAACCGTGTTGACCTCATCTTCTCCCCTGCCTTTGGCCGTTGGGGCAAGCGCGGGCACTTCTGCCCCAAGCTCAAAGCCTTACATGATCTGGTAAAACACCGTTTCCCCCGGGCCGTCGAGTTCTGGCATGATCTGGACGAAAAGGATCTGCCGCAGCCCGGCCCCTGGTGGAAAGGGGTGACCGGCATCTTGCCAGGGGTGAAAAAGAAAGAATTCCGCGCGGCCTGGGAAGAAGCCTGCCGGCAACAAAGCGCCTTCCAGCAGCTGTGGGCCGCCGGTTATAACCCGGTGGAAGCCGCCGCCCGCCTTGGCAGGGAAAGAACAGCGGAACCGCCGGCGCCCGCAGTGCCGGAAGAACACCCCTCCGGCCTCAAAATCGCCGTCCTCGGCCATCCCTACCTGGTTTACGATGAAGCCTTGAACCAGCAGGTCCTCGCGCTGCTCCGCACAAAAAACGTGCGGGTCTACACCAAAGAGACGATCCCCCCTTCCGTGCAGGGGAAACTCTGGCCCGGCCAGGGCAAGGAGGTCTTCTGGCCCCTCGGCCAACAGCTCTTGGCAGCGGCGCTTCACTACTCCACCGCCGAACCGGTGGACGGGATCATCTTTCTCACCGCCTGCCTCTGCGGGCCGGACGCGATCACCGGCGAACTGCTGGCAAAGTATATGGGCAGAATGGCCGCAGCGCCGGCCTTGCTCAACCTGACCCTGGACGAGCATACCGGCCGCGCCGGCCTGGAAACCCGGGTCGAGGCCTTTATCGACCTGTTGCACTGGAGGAAGGAAAATGCCGCGGTATAAAGCTTCCGTGGCCCAAATGGGCACGGCGATTATCCCCATAAAAAGCATCATGCTGGAACTGGGTTTTGATGTGATTATGCCCCCGCCGGTTTCCAAGGAAACCCTGATGCTGGGGAGCAGCCATACGCCGGAATTTGCCTGCTTGCCCCTGAAGGTGAATGTCGGCAGCTACCTGCAGATCCTGCCGCAGGAGCCGGAGGTCATCTTCATGGTCGGCGGGGTCGGGCCTTGCCGTTTTGGCCTCTACGGTGAAGTCCAAAAGGAGATCCTCCACAGCCTCGGCTCTGACCTGGAGTTTGTCGTCCTGGAACCGCCCAGGGAACACCTGGGGGAAGTGCTTGATATATTTATCCGCTTTTTAGGGGACGGGGCCTGGCGCCGCCTCCCGTATGCCCTCTATATCGGCTACAAAAAACTGATGGCTTTGGAGAAAATCGAAAGGATGGTCCCGGCCCTTGCCCCGTACTTGAGCAGGGAGTGGCGGCAGAAGCTCTGGGAGGAAAAAGCGGCTTTTGTACGGAAGATCGACAATGCCGCCGGCAGCGGAGAGATCGACCGGATCCTCCGGGAAACCGTGGAGAAGCTCGAGAGCTTCCCCAGGGAAGAGCCGGAGGAGATCTTCCGCCTGATGATCACCGGCGAGTTCTTTATGGTCCTGGAGCCGGGCGTCAACTTCCACCTGGAAAGATACCTGAGCCTGGCCGGGATTGAGGTGGAAAGGACCATCTATTTCTGGGACTGGTTTAAAAAAGCCGTCTTCCTCAGCATGCTCCGGGTCAACTGGCAAAAAAAATACCTGGACCTGGCCCGCCCCTATCTCTCCCGCTTTGTCGGCGGGCACGCCGTGGAATCGGTGGCCCACACCGTAGAGGCTCTTAACAAAGGCTATGACGGCCTGATTCACCTGGCCCCCTTCGGGTGCATGCCAGAGGTAACCGCCATGGCGCTAATCCAGCAAATCAGCAGGGAAAAACGGTTCCCCACCCTCTCCCTGCTCCTGGATGAACATGCCTCCGGCACCGGGGTCATAACCCGGGTCGAGGCCTTTGTGGATCTCATCAAAAACAGGAAATTGTACGAACGTCAAGGTCGAGGAGGATAAAAGGCATGCCGAAGCTCTTTTTAGGCATTGACGTCGGTTCCGTCAGTACCAACCTGGTATTACTGGACGAGGACCGGAATGTCATCGACAAAATATACCTGCGGACCAGCGGCCGGCCGCTCCAGACGGTCCAGGAGGGCCTCAAGAGGATGAAAGAAGCCGCCGGGGGAAGCGAGGTTTCCGGGGTGGCGACCACCGGCAGCGCCCGGCGGTTGGCCGGCTTACTGGTGGGCGCCGACCTGATCAAGAACGAAATCACCACCCACGCCGTGGCCGCCCTTTATTACCGGCCCGACGTGCAGACCGTTATTGAAATCGGCGGCCAGGACTCGAAGATCATCATCATCCGGGACGGGATCGCCATCGATTTCGCGATGAACACCATCTGCGCGGCCGGTACCGGTTCCTTCCTTGACCAGCAAGCAGCCAGGTTGGGGATAAGCATCGAGGAATTCAGCGAATTGGCCTTGACCGCCGACGACCCGGTGGCCATCGCCGGGCGCTGCGCTGTCTTTGCCGAGTCGGACATGATCCATAAGCAGCAGATCGGCCACCCGATCAATAATATCGCCGCCGGCCTTTGCGAGGCGCTGGTCAAAAACTACTTAAATAATGTGGGGAAAGGCAAGGAGATCCTCCCGCCCGTCATCTTCCAGGGCGGGGTCGCCGCCAACCGCGGCATTCGCCGGGCCTTCGAGAAGATCCTGGGCTACGAGGTGATTACCCCCGAATACTATGACGTGATGGGCGCCTTGGGCGCCGCCCTCCTGGTCCGGGAGAAATTTGTCAACTCCGGCGCTCCTACCAACTTCGTCGGCTGGAGCCTCTGCGAAGAGGAGATCGCCACCACCGGCGAGAGGTGCCATGACTGCGCCAACAACTGCGAACTGGCGGTCTTGCGCCGCGGCGGCAAAATCGTCGCCTATTTCGGCGACCGTTGCGGCAAATGGTCCCAGAGCGTACCGGAAGCCGCCGCCACCCAGGAGGTGGGGTAGTTCATTTTTGCCCCTCTTTGCCCTCATCCCGAGGAGACCCTGGCCGCGTGCCCGGCAACCCGGTAAACTGGGAAGCCCGCTCTTTTGTTGCCTAGTCCGGGCCGGGACCCCCGTCAACCTCAGAAGTAATCTCCCCGGAAGTAACCTTCAAAATGCCCGGCGACCGTTTGGCCGGCCAAAGCTGGATGGGGTTTCCCTCGCGCATTGCCGCCGCCAGGTTGGTATAGACCCAACGGCGGTCCCGGGTGAGTTCCCTCAGCAAATCCTTGACTTTCTGCCGGTACGAGGTACCCGCAATCGAACAAACCGGCTTTACAGGGGTAAAAGGCAAAAAATCTACGGCCTTTTTTATCTCCCGTTCCCGCAAGTACACCAGGGGCCGGATTACCGTCACCCCGGTCCGGTCCAGGTAGGACTTGGGCATAAAGGTGCGGATCTGCCCGGAGTACAGGATGCTCATGAGAAAAGTCTCCACCGCGTCGTCATGATGGTGGCCAAGGGCTACTTTATTATAACCGTGCTCCCTGGCAAACCGGCAAACAAGCCCCCGCCGCAGGTATGAACAGCGGGCGCAGGGATCGTCATACCCGGCCACCGCCCGCCCGATCTCTGCTTTCACCAGATAATGCTTGACCCCGAGTAAACGGCAGTACTCCGCCAGCGGCTCCGGGTCAAGGGGTTCCATCCCCGGGTCGACGGTAAGAGCGGCCACCTCCCCCTCCACCACCCCGTAACGGGCCAAGACCACCAGGGCGTAAAGGAGAAGGGCGCTGTCTTTCCCCCCGGAAAAGCCCACCAGGATCCGGTCCCCCGGGTCCAGCATCTCGAATTCCCGGAGCGCCTTCAGTATCTTCCGGTTGTAGAGGCGGGGCAAAGAAAACCTCTGCTGTTCTGCCATAACTCTCCACCGCCTTTTCCCATTATCCCGTATTGCGCCATCTCTGTGCCATTAAGGCAGACAGACGGCAACGGTCCGGTAAAACAAAGATTTGCTTTTTCTTCAGTTTTTCCTGCTGCTCTTTTATATGTTTTCCTGTTTAAAAGAGGTTGGATTAGTGGTGGCATTATGCGGATCACAGTTGAGTTTATTACCTGGAAAGGATAATATTAAAGAAAAGACGATAAAGGAGGGAAGTTAAGTTGTCTTTTTTGGAACTTGCTAAGAAGAGGTATTCTGTGAGGAATTATAAAGATAGGCCGGTGGAAAAGGAGAAGATTCTCCAAGTGCTGGAAGCAGCCAGAAATGCGCCATCCGCCTGCAATTATCAACCGTGGCACTTCATTGTCATTGCCGATGATGAAGAAATCAAAAACAAAGTAGCAGAGACCTACCCGCGGAATTGGTTTAGAAAGGCGCCGGTTGTTATTGCCGCCTGCGGGGATCATTCTCTCTCCTGGAAGAGGGCGGACGGCAAAGATCACTGTGATGTTGATCTGGCGATTGCCATCGAACATATGGCCCTTGCCGCTGCTGACCTGGGGTTGGGTACTTGTTGGGTCTGTGCTTTTGATGCTGAGCGCTGTCACAAAATACTGGAGTTACCGGAGAATCTGGAAGTAATCGCCCTGTTGCCACTGGGTTATCCTGATGACGAAAAAATCCCTGATAAAAAAAGAAAGAGTCTTGAGGAGATTGTTACCTGGAAATAAAGAATCTTAATTAGTAAAAATCTGAGGGCGGTAGATTTTGAGTTTACCGCCTCATCTTGTTTCAATCTCCCATAGGCAGGGCAACCACGTTCGTTCACGACCGCGCAAAAAAACCCCGCTCAGTTTTGGGCGGGGTTTTATCTTTTGATGGTTCATTCCTCATAGGTAGGCTAAAAACGGGCGCCTTAGCTCAGGGGCTGCGCCAACCAGCAAGTTTCAATTCCTCATAGGTAGGCTAAAAACAGATTCCGGCTCATCCT
>JAAYGG010000005.1 GCA_012727895.1 Bacillota bacterium | reverse complement strand
GACACGGACGCTTCCCTTTCTTCCGCGGCAGGACGCGGGACGGTCCCCTGTCTTCCACCCTTGAGACACGGAACCGTCCCCTGTCTTCCCTATGGGGGAGAAAAGAGCCGCTCCCACCAGTTCCGGGCTTTGGCCCTTTGCCTTTTCACATCCAGCGTTTTGTAACTACGCGGCCGGTTCAGCATCGCCCAGAATGGGGCCCGCCCCAGGCTGTCCTTGAGGTCTTCCGGCTGCAGAGGGACAAATGGCACCAAAAATGGGACCCCGAAAGAACGGATCCCGGCCGTATAGATAAGCAGGACAAATGTGGCCAGGGCGAGGCCATAAAGGCCCCCCACCAGAGCCACAATCACCAGGGGGAAACGGAGGATCCGGATGGAAATGGCCACCCCGAAATTGGGCGAGGTAAAGGAGCAGATGGCCGTCAGGGCCACCACCACCGTGGTCAGGGGCGAGATCAAGCCGGCGCGGACAGCCGCGTCGCCCAGGATAAAACCGCCGACAATACCGATGGTCTGCCCGAGGGGGCCGGGAAGCCGGGCCGAGGCCTCCCGGATGATCTCGATGGCCAGTTCCATCAGGAGGACCTCCAGGAAAAGGGGGAACGGCACTCCTTCCCTGCTCCCGGCGAGCTGGACCGCTAAGGGGAAAGGGATCAGCTCCGGGTTGTAAAAGGATAAGGCCACGTAGAGGGAGGGCAGGTAAAGCGAGAAAAAAAAGGATAAAAACCGGACAATCCGGAGGAGAAAGGCCATGGGCCACCGGTGGTAATAGTCTTCCGCCGCGTAGTAAAACTCCCAGAAACTCACCGGGACAATCAGGGCAAATGGGGTATTGTCGGTGATAATCCCCACCTTTCCCTCTAAAACAGCGGCCACAACCCGGTCCGCCCTTTCCGTACTCTGGATCGTGGGGAAGAGAGATAGCTTCCTGTCTTCAATCATCTCCTGGAGAACCGAGCTTTCCATCACCCCGTCGATATCGATCTTCCCCAGCCGGCGTTCGACTTCCTCAACAATCTCCGGGTTGACCACGGATTCCAGGTAAACCAGGGCGACATCGGTTTTGGAGCGCCGGCCCACCTTGGTCACTTTGACCCGCAGGTCCGGATCGCGGATCCAGCGCCGGATCTGGGCGGTGTTGAAACGGAGGGTTTCGGTGAACCCCACCCGCGGCCCGCGGATTACCGCTTCGGTCTCGGGCTCGTCAATACTCCGGTAAGGCCAGCCCCGGGTATTACAGATTAAGGCCTCATCGTACCCGGCAAAGAGAATCGCCGTCTCACCGGAAAGTACGAGGGTGATTAGTTCCTCCAGGTTGTCTAAGACCCTTACCTCGTTGATATTGAGGACCTTGTCCCTGATGTGCCGGACCAGGTTTTTCTTATCCTGGGTCCATTCACTCTTCAGTTCTCCCTTAAAGGTTAACGACTGGAGGATGTATTCATTAATAATCTCTTTGGAGGCCAGCCCGTCAACAAAGACGACAATTATGGCAACGGGTTCCGGCAGTTCCAGGGTGTATTCCCGGAAAACCACGTCGTCGCTGTGGCCAATTTTTTCCTTAAGGTAGTCTAGGTTTTCCTGGAGATCCGGGGAGAGCCCGGCGGTTTCCCGGGCGTCCGCCGGTTCTTGCTCCACCCCGGCCCCTTTCCCCGTTTTTCCTTTTCCAACCGGTTTGGGTTGCCTGAGTTGCCGGAAGCTCCTGCGTTTTTTCATTGGTCTTAGCCCCTTTTTCGCCAAAGCCGGGTTGCATCTCAAGCCGGTGGCCTGGTTACACCCTTATCCGGTGGCGCGGGAAACCCCTTTCTCCCATTTCCCGCAGCGCCCGCCCCAGCCGGGAATCGCTTCACCGTCAATGACCACAGTAACAATCTCGCAGCAGTTGGGGCAGTCGGGGCATTCAAAGCTCTCCACCCGGATCTCCCGGTCGGACAAGGAAAACCCGCGGAATCCCTTCTTTTTCCCGGCCTTCCGGGCCAGGAGCGCGGCGCCCCACGCCCCCATTACTTCGTAGTGTTCGGGGATGGTAATCTCGTACCCCAACTCCTTCTCAAAGGCGGCCTTGATCCCTTTATTGGCGGCAACGCCCCCCTGGAACAAAACCGGCGGCAGGATCTCCTTGCCCTTTCCCACATTGTTGAAGTAATTCCTCATCAAGGCCTCGCAAAGGCCGGCGACGATATCCTCCAATTTGTAACCCATCTGCTGTTTATGGATCATGTCCGATTCGGCAAAAACCGAACAGCGCCCGGCGATCCGCACGGGCACCTGTGCGCGCAGGGCCAGTTCGCCGAATTCCTCAAGGGAAAGGTTCAGCCTTTTCGCCTGCTGGTCCAGGAAGGAACCGGTGCCGGCCGCGCAAACCGTGTTCATGGCAAAATCCACGACCGTACCCTCACGGATGATTATGATCTTTGAGTCTTGGCCCCCGCTCTCGAATACCGTCTTGACCCCGGGATGAACATGCAAAGCCGCAACCCCGTGGGCGGTAATCTCGTTTTTAACCAGATCGGCCCCGATTACTTTGCCAATGAGTTTCCGGCCGGAGCCGGTGACCCCCGCCCCCAGGATCTCGTGGTCTTTAAAGTCGCGCCCCAGTTGGTCCAGGCCCTTCTGTACGGAAAGGATGGGTTTTCCCTCTGTCCGCAGGTAGATTTTTTTCATGATATAACCATTTTCATCAATAACCACCAGATTAGTGCTGACCGACCCCACGTCGACGCCTAGATAATACCCTGTGGCCATCTAAAGACTCCTTTCCTAGACTCCTTTCCCCTTAACCGCTGCTTGCCTCTTTTACCCGCTGCCCGTTGGATTTCTTGCCTCTCCTCCCACTCCCGCTTTTGCCATATCCTTTTCCCTTTTTTCCCGGAGTAGATCCACAAACGCCTCCAACCGGGTCATTACACCGGCGGCACCGGAGTGTTCATCCAGGACCAGGCTGAGGACGGGCAGGTTAAAACGCCGGCTCAAATCCGGGAGGATGCTCTGGGCCACGAGCTCCGGCATGCAGGTAAAGGGGAGGATCTGCACCACCCCGTCCACCCGGTTTATGCCGGCATCCACCGTTTCGGCGATGGTCTCCCGCCCGTGGCCGCCGACAAAAGAAGTGAGGTGGGGGGTGGACAACAACCCGGTGCGGCGGCGGTGCCCCGGGAAGAGGGCCTTCAAGAGGTTCGCTTCCACCCAGTGGGTCATGGAAACGGACCTTATTACCTCCACTCCCATCTGCCCCAGGATGTTTTCAGTATCAAAGTTTACCCCGGATTCAAGGATCATATAAATCTCACCGACGATCTTCACCCGCAGCACCCGCCCGGTTTCCAGGCGGGCCAGGTTCTCCAGGTTATGGGCGAGCGCGGTGTAGACCAGTTCCAGGCGGCTTAGGTCTCTTTCCGCCGCCATGACCCGGAGGAATTTCCTGTATTCCATCTCCGCCGCCTTTTTCTGGGCGACACGGGGGAGGAGGCGGCGGTAAAGTTGGTTGGCCCGGTCTAAAAAGACCGCCTTCGCCCAGGCCAGGCGGAAAGCCTGCCAGATCCGGCCGGGCGCTTTCAGGTTTTCCCTGAAGAGAAACCGGAGACCCCGGAGGAGTTCCCGGGTTTCGGCGCCGGGCGGGTCCAGGAGGAAGAGTTCAAAATCGTACCCCAGATCGTGGAGGATCCTCCTTTGCACCTGGGCAAAATAGCCGAACCGGCATGGTCCTGCGCCGCCAAAGGTGACAACGGCTTCGGCCCCCTTCTCGATAGCCTCAATATAATTGGCCAGGGTCATCTTAAACGGCAGGCAGGCGAATTCCGGCGCATATTTGACGCCCAGGTCAAAAGTGCGCTTTGTCACCGGAGGCGGCGCCACCACTTCGTGCCCCAACTCCGTAAAGAGGGTCTTTACAGGGATATCGATCTGCCCCATCCGGGGAAAAGTCAAACGCATCCGGCCCGCTCCTTTCCTCCCGCCAGGTCCAGGAAGGCCTCGAGCCTGGTATGGAGGCCCGCTTCCCCCGTATGCTCATCCAGGTAAATCTGGAGATAGGGGATTTCCCGGCTGCATTCCCTTTTGATCAATTCGCCGATCAGCGCTTCCGGGCCGCAGGCAAAAGCCGCCACATGGATGAGCCCGTCAACCCCGGCCTGCTCGCGCGCGTACGCGCGAAAAAGGCGGGAGGCCCCCAGGGCCAGCCGCCCCATGGTCCAGTAAATCGCCTTGGGCAAACCTTTGAGGGCCGCGTTGATCTTCTCTTCCGGCAGCATCTCCGGGGTCAGGAGACGGCACCCCTCTTCCTGCAGGAACCGGAGGATGCCGGTGTTGACAAAGGAGTCGTAAAGGCAATAGGGGTGCCCCACCAACCCGATGACCCGGCCCGGTTTAGTTCCGTGTCTTTGCACGCCAACCCGGTCCGGTTTCACTCCCTGCCCGTACAGGCCAATCAGATCCTGTTTTGCCTCTCCGTGCGCGCCAACCCGGGCTCCTGTATCCGGCAGATCTTGGCCGGTCGCCGGCGACTTGGTTTTCTGCCGAAGGCCGGCGGGCCGGCCCCGCAGGCCGTCGGCAATCGCCATTGCCTCCTCCGGCAGGTAACCCCGGCGCAAAAGCCCGGTGTAAATGGCATGGGCCTTCCCGGCTGCCGCCAGCGCTTTCTTCATCCTCCCGCGCCCGCGGGTAATCCCGGGGATAATCTCCCGGGCGTTCCCGTTGGTGATCCCGCCGGCGGTCCCGGCTTGACCGGCAGGGTCCGGGGACTCCTCCTCGGAAAGCAGCCCGGGTCCCGGCGGCGTCCAGAGGCGCTGTGGAAGGAAACTGCCGGCGCTTTCCCAGATGAGCACCGGCGTCCGCGGCAGTAAACGGCGGACCATATCCGGGAGGCCCATGAACTTCGGGCAGGTGTATTCCTTCCGGGCGACACTGGTCAAACGGGGCACCAGAATGGCATCGCAGTTTTTTTGCAGCTCGAGGCAGTGGCCGATAAAGACCTTGACCGGCAGGCAGATCTCGTCAACAGCCGCCTTCAGCCCCGCGGTCATAATCGCTTTGTTGGTCGGCGGCGAGACCACCGGTTCCAGGCCGGCCGCACTTAAAAAGGCCTTCCAGGCCGGGCCGTACCAATAATATAAAAGTGCTCTGGGGATTCCGACCTTCATTTTGCCTCCTCGGTTTTGCTTACGGGCAAATTCCGTTTTGTCCAGGCCACCAAGTGCCTCAGGCGCCTAAGGGATAAGATAATCCCGAGCGCCGCCAGCGGCCGCCCGATTGTGGTCAAACCCAACTTTTTGGAGGTAAAACCGCCCAGCCTGGTGAGGAGTCCCACCGCCGGCAGGGTGTTGCAGAGGAAAACCTCGTCGTTTTTCCCTAAATACCAGGCCAGGCTGGTGATGGCCCGGAGCCCGGCCGCAGTCTGGCTGTTCAGGCCGAGAATATAGACCTCGTTTCCCTGCTCATCCCTCCCCATGAAGTGCGGGATTCCCCACTGGGAGGGATCGGCCCGGTCAAACTCGGCCAGCCCAAGCAGTTGCCTGATATTAACCGGGCCCACCATCGGCAGGCTTCCCAGGTGCAGGTGGGCGGCGACCACCGACGAATGGGCCCGGCCGTAACAGTGGTAGATTACCTTCACAGCCCCCGTAGCAATTCCCCTTTTACCGCCAGGACCAGTTCCTCCACCCTCCGGAAGAGTTCTTGGGAGCGGGGCGGCCTGCCGGTGCGTAGCTCACAGTCGATGAAATAGTAGGTCTCCGGGTCTTCCCCCAGCAGGCGGGCGGTTTCCCGGACAAGGGTCAGGAGGAGTTTCCCCTCTTTCCCCCTGGGCAGCAGGTAAACTTCTTCGCCGCTTTCACCCGTGCCGAGAAAGATCAGGGTCCCCCTTTCCCTCCCTGCTCCTTGCCCAAACGGGATACCTCCTGCGAGCTTCCGGGTGATCTTCCGGGCGGCGGTCCCGGACGGGACCGGTTCCACCAACCCCAAGTGCAAGGCTGCGGCCAAGGGCGCAACCGGCCCCCTGCCGGACCAGTGGTAAATGATCCTCTTAATCTTCACGCAGCCTTCCCCAGTCCCGGTTAAGGAGGAAAAAGATGAGTACCCCGGCGGCAACCAGCCCGGCAACCCATAGAAGGGCGCGCCAGGCGCCGGATGATTCCTGGCGGCTCACCCCTCCGGTGGAGAGGACCCGGTGGGCGGCGGCGGCAAACAACTCCACCCCTTTTTCCGCTTCTTCCCGGTCGTTGGTATGGGAGCCGGCTTCAATCAGGAGGAGGCGGGGGGCCATATCCTGGTTGTACTTGCCGTTGCCGTAGAAGATCCCCTTGATCAAACCGGGGTATTCCCGGTCCACCGCCTCTTTGACCTGGCGTGCAAACGCCTCGTTGGCCTCGCGGTTGGGGTTTTGCCTCCCTACCACCAGCTGGATTCTGGCGGCTTTTTCGCCCTCCACCCATGTTTCATATTCCTCCGCAGGGACCGCATCCCGGTGCACATCAATCAAGGCAATGGGGCGTTTCTTGAGCAACTCCGCCACGGTCCTGCGGGAGCGGTCATAGGCCATGGCATCCTGCGGGTCATGGTTGGAAGTGTCATGTATTACCTGGATATTTTCTGCTTTCAAGCGGCGGGCAAGGCGATCGCCCACCTTTTGTACGCCGCTGTTGCCGGCCTCCACATGAGGGGTGCCTTCATTGGGGAGGTAGGACTCGCCGGAGTGGGTGTGATAGATGGCGATTGGTCTTTTCTCCCCCCCACCCTGGGCCGGTTCGGCACGCCTTGGGATAAGGGCCTGCAGCCCCCGGCGGAGTTCTTGAAAGAAGGCGCGCCCGCCGTTGCCGGGCGTTTCCACCAACCGGGCATGGGCTATATCCTGGTGTACGCTCCGTACCCGGTATAATTTGTTCTCTGCGGTCAGATACTCGTCGCCAACAGTGATATAATGGGCGGTCCTGCAGATCACTTCGTGGTTTTCATCGACAATGGTGAAATAGGTGCCATCGGTCTTCTCCCTTTCCGCCGCCGCTGGAAAGGTGAAAACCGCCAGCAAGAGAAGAACCGCCGGCAGCCGGGTTATACCTTTTTTCTTCATTTTTCTCACCCCTCTCCTTCCCCGCGGGCCTGTTCTTCCGCCGGCCCGCCCTGGATCCGCTCCCTGGTTTCACCGATAATCTCCGCCAGCAAAACGCCGATGATCCCGGCCAGAACCAGGGTGTCAAAGATTCCCGCCCCGCCAATCCGGGCCGGGGAGGAAAGCCCGCGGATCCCCGCTTCCACCGCATGGGCGATGTCGGCAACCAGGATGCCGAGGGTGGCCCCGATAAAAGCTAGCCGCCGGGAACGGCCGACCAGGTAGGCCACGGTCCCGGCGAGAATACCCCAGATATACTGAGGTTCAACCCGGCCGGCATAGGTGTCGAAGAAATATAGCTTTGAAACGGCATATACGGCCAGGGCGGTCAGGGCCACCCCGAAAATCCCCCGGTTCACCTCTTTCCTGCTCCCGGCCCGGGAAAAGACATAAACCGCCAGGCCCACTGGGAGAACGGCCCCGCCGAGGTTAAGGGAGACCGGCGGGGTTCCGCGGTAGAGGGGGATATTAATAAAGCTCCCCACCACCATGGCGGCGAGAAAGAGCAACGCCTGCTTGTCGTTGAGATAAAGGCGGTCCAGCACCTGCTGGGCCAAGCCCAGCAGGATCAGAATCCCGGCCCCGAGTAATAAAAGCACTCCCAAATTCATTGTTTTGCACTCCTCCACCATAACTTGCAGGGTTATTATTTCACTCCTGCCCTCTTCCAATACGGTCCCTGCTTATTAAAGCTGCAGCCGTTCACGAAAAAAGACTCTTCCCGCTCTTTACAGCGGAAAAACACAACCGGCCCCAGAACCAAAGGAGCCCAGGTCCGGGCCGGCGCAAAAAAAAAGCGGGAGCTTATGCTCCCGCAATACAGATCCTCGAAACTCGTCCTTGCCTTCCCGCCATTGCGGTCTGGCACGGTTTATGCCTTTACTTCATCGCCGCCCGCCTTCCGGGCCGGTGCGAGTTATTCCACGGGCTCAGCGCCCGGCTCTGCTTCCTCTTTTCCTTATTCTTCTTTTATCTCTTCTCCTGCTATCTATTCTTCTGCAGCTTCTGCCGGTTCATCTGCCCCCGGGGCTTCTTCTGTTACGCCTTCTGCCGCCTCTTCTTTTATTTCGCCTTTTGCCTCGTCTTTAGCCTCTTCCGGCTCTGCTTTTGTTTCTTCTGCTGCTTCACCCATTAAACTGCTGATGCTCCCGTTGCCGGCTGCCAGCTTTTCCGAGAGGATTGCCCCCAGGTTGGAAGAGAGCGGCTCGTCACCTTCCAGGTAAACGCTGGCGGGTGTCTTCTCTTCTTCAACCTTCTCCGGTTTTTGCGTTTCTTTAATGCTCAGCCCGATCCGTCTCTCCTTGGGATCCACCCGCAGGACTTTTACCTTCACTTTGTCGCCGACTTTCACCACGTCTTCCGCTTTTTCCACCCGCTCCTGGCTCAACTGGGAGATATGAACCAGGCCGTCGATCCCCTCTTCCAGGCGGACAAAAGCCCCGAAGGAAGTGAGGCGGACCACTTCGCCTTCGACGATATCTCCTTCACGGTACCTTTCTCCCACCGTTGCCCAGGGATGGGGCGAAAGCTGCTTAATGCTGAGGGAGATCTTTTCGGCTTCGGGTTCGACCTTGATGACTTTTACCTGGATCTCTTCACCTTCCTGCAGGCGTTCGGAAGGATGGTCCAGGCGTCCCCAGGCGATCTCTGAGATGTGCAGGAGCCCCTCGACCCCCGGTTCCAACTCGACAAAAGCCCCAAAAGAGGTCAGGCGGGTAATCTTGCCGGTCCGGACATCGCCCACTTGGAGCTCGGCAAAGAGTTTCCTCTTCGCCTTCTCCCTTTCCTCGGCCAGAACCTCCTTGCGGGAGACAACCAGCCTGCGGCGTGTCTCGGAGAACTCGATAATGTACAAATCCATTTCCTGGCCGACAAATACCGCCAGATCCGGCACATAACCCAAATCCGCATGGGATGCGGGGAGAAAAGCCGGTATCCCGTCCAGGTCAACTTGGAGCCCGCCTTTTATGGCTGCGATGACCTTCCCCTTGACGGTCTGTTTTTCACGGAAGGCGTTTTGCAGCCGTTCCCAAACGAGTTTTTCTTCCGCGCGCCGCCGGGAAAGGACGATTTTATCCTCTTCTATCTCGATCACCATAACATTTATGGTGTCTCCTTCATTAACTACTTCACGGGCGGAACTGACCTTTTCGCGGGTCAATTCATTGAGCGGTACCGGAAGGTCCGACTTCCAGCCGACGTCGACATAGGCCGCATCATCCTGGACCAAAACCACCCGGCCTTGCAAGATCTCTCCCTCTTTGAAGCTGGGGATCTCCGCCTCCAGCTCTTCCAAGGGTTGGATTTCTCCTTCTCCGGCTCCTGTTTCATCTGCCGCTTCAGTTTCTGCTTCCATCATTGTTTCTGCTGGTGTTTCGGCTCCTGCTTCTGTTTCAGCCGCTGTTTCTTCTCCAGTTCCGGCTCCAGCCCCTGTTCCGGCTGGTGTTTCCGCTCCTGTTTCCACTGTTGCCCCGGCCGGGGTTTCAGCCCACGCTTCCGCCCCTGTTCCGGCCGGCGTTGTTTCTGCCGTGACTGGGGTCTCCATCTCCGGCTGATTCTCTTCGTTGTTTACCATGTGATCCTTTTCACTCATGTCCCATTCCTCCTGCAAGTTTTCTTCCAACCAACCCAAAACCGCGTCAATCTGTTCCCTGGGAGTTGAAGCCCCCGCCGTCACGCCAATAACCCTTTTTTGCCGGAACCAACAGGGATTAAGATCTTCAACTCCTTCAATATGATAAGTCGAAACCAGCGAAGAGCCAATCTCCGCCAGTTTCCGAGTATTCGCCGAATTCCTCCCCCCCACTACCAATAATATATCCGCCTGGCGGGCCAGGTCGTAAACCTCCCGCTGGCGTTCAGCCGTAGCGCTGCAAATGGTATTAAAGATCTTTAATTCTTTAATACCCGGTAAAATGGCAGAAATTACTCTTGCCAGATTCTCCTGGGTCTGTGTGGTCTGGCAGACCATCCCGACCCGTGCCGGGAGCGAAATTTCCGCCCTCCCGTCTTTCACGGCTTCCGGGTCGATAATCTCCGCTCCTCCGGGCACGGAGGCTGCCACCGCCTGCACCTCGGCGTGGTTGGGATCGCCCACCACCACCACTTTGTAGCCTTCCTGGTGAAGCTGGGAAGCGAGTTTTTGCTCCTGGCGGACATAAGGACAGGTGGCGTCGACCACTTTCAAGCCGCGACGCCGGGCGGCGGTGAAAACTTCCGGCCCTGCCCCGTGCGACCGGATGAGCAAGACTCCCCCGGGTTCCGTCTCCTCCAGGTCCTCGCAGGGAACAATCCCCGCTTCCTCCATGCTTTTTACAACTTTAGGGTTATGAATCAGGGGCCCGAGGGTGTAAACGGGACCCTGGTATTTTCCCCTGGTGGCGCCGGCTATTTCCAGCGCTCTTTTTACGCCAAAACAGCAACCGGCTTTTTCGCCGAGGATAATCTTCCGCCCCATCAAGCGCTCCCCTGCCGGGCGGCGGGCAACCCTTCGTCTTCCCGGGACAAGGCGACCAGACGCGAGTAGATCTCTTGAGTACCTGCTCTAATCCGTTCTTTTCTTTCCCCGCCGACGTTCAGGAAGAAAGGCTGCCCGATCACCACTTTAATCTTGGGAAAAGAGAAAAACCCCATCCGGTGTGTCCCACCGATTAACACCGGGAGGATCGAAGCGCCGGTTTCCAAGGCCAGCAAGGCGGCTCCCGGTTGCAGGGGATGGATGGTATTATCCCGGTACCGGGTCCCTTCAGGGAAGAGCGCCAGGACCTTCCGGTTCTTCAGGACCTCCAGCGCCGATCTGATAGCTCCCCGGTCCCCCCTGCCCCTCTTTACAGGAATAGCGCCGAGTGCTCTAATAATCCAATTCAATACCGGGATGCGGAAAAGTTCTTCTTTTGCCAGGAAACTGACTTGCCTTTTCAAGCTGCAACCGACAACAATCGGATCAATCAGGCTGGCATGGTTTGCCACGCAGACAACCGGACCTTCCGGCGGCAGGTGTTCGCCGCCTTTGACTTCCATCCGGTAGAAGACCTTCAGCAAGACCGTGAGGAGTGTTTTGGCGAACTTATAGAACATTGGTTTTACCTTCACCAACCTTTTCCTTTATCCAGTCGACTACCTCCTCGATACTCATCTTGGTGGTATCAAGATGAATCGCGTCCGCCGCCGGGCGTAAAGGGTTGACCTTCCTGTTGCTGTCGATCTCATCACGCCTGGCAATGTTGGCCTTGATCTCCTTCAGGGAGACGTTCAAACCCTTTGCCTTCAATTCCCGCCAGCGCCGGCGGGCCCTTTCCTGCGGGGAGGCGGTGAGGAAAAACTTCCATTCCGCCTGCGGCAAGACCACCGTGCCGATGTCGCGCCCGTCCATAACCACCCCGCCCCGGGCGCCGAGTTCTTGTTGTTTTTCCACTAAAGCCGTGCGTACTTCTTTCACCGCGGCGACCAGGGATACGCCGTCATTCACCGGCATGGACCGGATCTCTTCGTTGACATCCTCCCCGTCCATAAATAGATGCTGGGAGCCGTCGGGCATCTCTTTAAACTCCAGCCCGGTCTCCCGCGCCAAGCGGCCCAGGGCCGCTTCGTCATACAAAGAGATCCCTGCGCGCAAGGCCTTTAAAGTTATGGCCCGGTACATGGCGCCGGTATCAATATATAACAGGCCAAGCTCCGCCGCTATTCTCCGGGCGACCGTGCTTTTCCCAGAACCGGCGGGTCCGTCAACAGCAATGGAAATCTTCTTTCTTATCCTCTTAACCACCGGAAAGAGTCCTTTCACTTTCAAATGTTTTCGCGGAGAAACGCCAATCTCCTGCTTTTGCGCAGAAAATTAGTACCCGTGCCCGTTTATTCTTCTTCCCCGTGTTCTTCCTCTGTGCTGAATTCTCTCCGGACATGGCGGATAATCTGTAGAACTTGAATCAGGTTGGTCTCCAATTTGCTCAAAACGCCGTTGACATACTGGTTTAACTCTGCCTGTACCTCTCTGGCATATTCGTTGGCTTTTGCCGTTATTCTTTCGGCTTCTTCTTCCGCTTCCCTAATCAGGTAGTGTTCTGAAAGGAGTTGCTCGGCCCGGCGGGTCGCCTCGCGAATTATTCTCTCCGCTTCCTCGCGGGCCTTTTTTATGTATTCTTCCCGCTCGCCGATGATCTTATCGGCCTTCTTAAGCTCGGGGGGAAGGGTCAGCCGGATCTTGTCCAACAATTCCAAAAACTCATCTTTCAGCACCAGGGAACGCCCGGCAAAGCGGGGGCTTTTTGTAATTATCTCCTCCAAGCGGTCGAGTAAAAGCAGAAAATGAATCCTCGTCATTTACCGGACCTCCGGTGCTTGAGTTTTTCCTCCAGCGCCGCGGCGACCAGGGGCGGGACAAACTCTTCCGGGTTGCCGCCGAAAAAGACCAGTTCCTTGACCATGCTGGAACTTAAAAAGGAATACTCATTGGCGGTCATCATAAACATCGTTTCAATCTCCGGGCTCATCTTTTTATTGGTCAAAGCCATCTGGAACTCGCTCTCAAAATCGGAGATCGCCCTTAGCCCCTTGACAATCACCTTTGCGCCCTTCTTCTTGGCGTAATCCACCAGCAGGCCCTGGAAATATTCCACTTCCACATTGGGCAGGTGCGCCACGACTTCCTGCAGGAGACGGCGACGTTCGGCTGCGGTAAAAAGCGGTTCTTTGCTGGGGTTTTCCAACACGGCAACGATGACCTTGTCAAAGATGGCTGCTGTCCGTTCAATAATATCCAAATGCCCGTTGGTGACGGGATCGAAACTCCCCGGGCAAATGGCTGTGGTCATCGTAAACACCTCCAAAACTCCAACGACGTTTCACCGTAAATCCTCCGCTCCCGGCGGGCCAGGTCCCCCACTCTTTCCGGGAGGATGCGGTCCCGCCGGACCTGCATAACCAGGAGCCCGTCTTCGGCCAGCACCTGGTTGCCGTCGACCGCCTCCAGGATCTTTACCCACAAATCCGCCGGGAAGGGCGGATCGGCGAAGATCAAATCGAATTTTTCCCCTTCCCCCTGCAAACGCGGGAGAACATGAAAAACATCCCCGGGCCGGACCCGGATCCGTTCTTTCCCGTCCCAATCGCCCCTCTCCTGCAGGGCCCGGAGGTTTTGGCGTAACACCCGTAGACTCCGGGGGTCCTTCTCCACAAAAAGGACGCTTTCTGCGCCCCGGCTCAACGCTTCAATCCCCAGCGAACCCGAGCCGGCAAAGAGATCCAGGACACTGCCGCCCACAAAAAAACCGGCCAAAATATTAAAGAGCGCTTCCCGGATCCGGTCCATCATCGGGCGCAGCCCATGGTGGGAGGGGCCGGTTAATTTCATCCCCCGGTATTTGCCGCCGGTTACCCTCATTCTTCCGGAACCGCCAGCGCCACCAGGCCAAAAGCACCGGGACCGGTATGCGCCCCGACTACAGGGCCGATAGGAACGATGCTGAATTTCCCGGTCGTGAAGATCTCTTTTGCCGTCTCTTCCACCCGCCTTGCCTCGTCCAAAGCGCCGGCATGAAGGATAAAAATCTTCGCCGGCGAAGATCCGAGCCGCTCTTTTGTCAATTCCAAAAGCCGGCGGTGAATCCGCCCGAGGTTGCCACGGATCTTCTCCACCGCTATTACCCGCCCTTTGTCAATGGTCAATACCGGTTTGGCATTTACCAGACTGCCCAGGCAGGACGGGAACTCTTCGAGCCGGCCTGTCCGGGACAGGTTTTCCAGGTCGCCAACGGTAAAAAAGACCACCAGGTTCTCTTTGACATATTCGACCCGGTCAAGGATTTCCTGGAGGTTTTTCCCTTGGGCCAGTGCTTCTGCGGCTTCGATCACGATCATTCCCAGAGCCATGGAGACCATCCGCGAATCGATGACCAGGATCTCCATTTCATCCTGGAGTTCTTTCGCGGCGGCGCGGGCCGAACGCACTGTTTTGCTGAGCCTGCCGGAGAGATGAATGGAGATGACCGTATCTCCCGGCCCGGCAAACCCGCGGTAAAAGGCGACGAATTCTTCGGGCGTAGGTTCGGATGTTGCCGGAAGGTAGGCTTCCATCGGCAAACGGTTGAAAAACTCTTCCGCCCAGATCTCCTCCCCTTCTTTCAGGGTCTCCTCCCCGAAATGAAGGTTCAGCGGTATAATCTTCACCCCGTATTTCTCGATTAGTTTATCCGGTAGATCGGCTGTACTGTCTGTGGCGATATAAATCAACTATAAACCCATCCTTTTACCCACTAAAACTTATCCCACTTAAAACAATTATTCCACTGAAACAATGTAATAATAGAACGGTTGTCCACCCTCGTAGACTTCCACTTCCGCCGCGGGGAAAGCCTCCTCGATCTCGGGTATTAATTTCTCCGCCTCTTTCCCGTCGATATCGTGGCCGTAATAAACGGTGATCAGTGCCTCATCGTCTTTCTTGAGGGATTTCTTTAAGAGATCCAAGAGGACAGTGGAGGGTTTCTTCCCTACGCAGATAATATCTCCTTCCTTCAAACCAATAATGTCACCTTCCTGGATCTCCAAACCGTTAAAGGAAGAGTTCCGCACGGCGAAGGTGACTTCCCCGGTGATCACTGATTTAATCGCCTTGGACATGGCCTCCCGGTTCTTCTTAATCCCCGCCTCCGCGTTATAGGCCATCAGCGCGCTGATCCCCTGGGGTATTGTTTTTGAAGGGATCACCGTTACCGGGGTCTCGGTCAAGGCCTGGACTTGTCCAGCGGCCATAATCACGTTTTTGTTGTTTGGCAGGATAATTACCTGCTCGGCCTGGATCCGGCTGACGGCGCGGTATAACTCCTCCGTACTGGGGTTCATGGTTTGTCCACCCTCGATAATCTCATCGGCCCCCAAATCCCGGAAGATCTTCTGTAACCCTTTACCGGCAACCACCGCGGTGATCCCGATCTTCTTTTTCACCGCCGGCGCCGGCGGGTTGGCGGCGGTCCCGAGTTTTGCCAGGCGTTCCCTGCTCTGCTCCACCATATTGTCGATCTTGATCGACGTCATCTCGCCCAGCCGGACCATATAATCCAGGACCAGCCCCGGGTTGTTGGTATGGATATGCACTTTGGCAAGTTGCGTATCGCCGACCACGATCATGCTGTCGCCATGGGGCGCCAGGTCCTTTCTAATCTGTTCAATTGAGAGCTTTTCCCCTTTAAGAATGAACTCGGTACAATAACGGTAAACAATCTTATCCGGGTCAAGCTCATGCTCATCTTCGATCTTATAATCAACGATGGTTTGGGCATCTGCCGGGACAGCCGGCGCTTTGCGTTCGGCTGCCGGCAGCGGCCGGATGTTCTCCCCCTTCAGGGCTTCAACAAAACCTTGACAAAAATAACAAAGCCCTTTCGCGCCGGCATCCACCACCCCAGCCTGCTTGAGAATGGGCAACATTTCCGGGGTTTTCTCCAAAACCTCCAGTATATGCTGGTAGATTTGGACCAGGAAATCCGCCAGGGGCAGTTTATCCTTCTGCAATTCCCGGGCCTTTGCCGCTGCTTCCCGCACAATGGTGAGGATCGTTCCTTCCACGGGTTTGCGGATGGCCTGGTAGGCAAGTTTTGATGCGCCTTCAATACCCTTGGCAATCTCCTGCGTTCCTAAGCGCGGGGCGTCCCCCACCGCCCGGGCAAAACCACGAAAAAACTGGGAAACAATAACGCCTGAATTGCCCCTGGCCCCCATCAAGGAACCCCGGGCGGCCCTTTCCAGGATGTCCTTTACCTCATCCGAAGCCTGCTGGGCTTCTCTTAAAGCCGCTTGCAAAGTCAAGACCATGTTGGTGCCTGTATCGCCGTCAGGCACCGGGAAGACGTTCAAATCGTTTATCTCTTCCTTATTGGCGTCCAGGCATTCAACCCCGGCTGCCAATAAGTTTTTTAGCTCCGGACCCTCGATAAATTCCAGATTCAATCCATGCTCCTCCCCATTCGCGTATCTAGTCTGCAGGTCTAATGCGTACACCCATAACATTCACATTGACCTTGCTGACATTAAGTCCCAACTTGTCTTCTACGGCATACCTGACATTCTCAATGACATTATGGGCCACTTCATTGATTTTGGTCCCATACTCCACCACAACATAAAGGTCTATAATTACCTGGTCCCCTTCGATCCGGACCTCAATCCCTTTTGTCAGGTTTTCTTTCCCGTATAGCAATTCGGAGATCCCATCCTGTACACTACGGGAGGACATCCCCACAACCCCAAAGCACTCCAGGGCGGTAATCCCGGCTACCATGGCGATTGCTTCCGAGGATACGTCGATTGTGCCCAAAGGCCGTTGGGATTTAACGGAGAAATTTCTCTCCACCAATACACCCCCCTTTTGGGAAGAAATTCTGAAAGAATATTCGCCTCTTCTCCCAAAACTTCCTGCTCTTTTCGACAAAAAACCGTTATTTTCGGACAAATATTTCTTTTTCTCCTGCATTCGCCAGCTATTTCAAGGCGCTGCATTATCCTTATTATACCTGATACAGCCCTTTCCGTCCAGGAGGACTTTTCCGCTGGCGGTTGCCAAAAAGAGCTAAAGTGAAAAGTCCTTTTCTATTTTTACATGCTTAAAGCTGCGGGAATGATTGGCATAATCCGCCACCAGGTGCCCGCGGCCGAGCAACCGGTATTTGTAGATGACCAACCCTTCGAGGCCCACCGGGCCCCGGGCGTGGATCTTCCCGGTGCTGATCCCCACCTCGGCGCCGAAACCGTAACGGAACCCGTCGGAAAAACGGGTCGAACAGTTCCAGAAGACATTCCCGGCGTCCACATGGTCCATGAAAAAGCCGGCCTTTTCTTTGCTTTTCGTAACAATGCTTTCGGTATGCCCCGACCCGTACTTGTTGATATGAGCGACGGCCTCCTCGATGCCGGCGACCACCTTCACCGCTAATATATAATCGAGGTACTCGGTTTTCCAGTCTTCTTCCGTGGCCGGGACGGCCGGGATGATCGCCCGGGTTTGCGGGCAACCCCTCAACTCTACCTTGTGCTCGTCAAAGAGCTTTTTAACGGCCGGCAAAAACTCCGGGGCCACCTTTTCGTGGACCAAAAGGGTCTCCAGGGCATTGCAGACCGCCACATACTGCACTTTTGAATCCAGGACAATCCTGGCGGCGGTCTCCAGATCCGCCTCCTCATCCACATAACAGTGGCAGATCCCGTCGGCATGCCCCAAGACCGGGATCCGTGAGTTTTCCATGATATAACGGACAAAATCATTGGAGCCCCTGGGGATAATCAAGTCGATGTATTCATCCATTTTCAACATATCGTGCACTTCCGCCCGGGTCTCCAGCAAGGCCGCCCAATCCGCCGGCAGGCCCGCCTCGACCGCGGCCCCAATCACCACCTCGGCCAGGATACGGTTGGTAGCCATTGCTTCCGAACCGCCTTTGAGCAGGACGGTGTTGCCGCTTTTCAGGCAGAGGGTGGCGATCTGTACCAACGCATCGGGCCGGGATTCAAAGATGACCCCGATCACCCCAATCGGGCAGGTTACCTTATATAACTCCAGCCCGTCATCGAGTTCGGTGGCGAGCAGGGTCTTACCCACCGGGTCCTCCAGTTTGATCAGGCTGTGAATCCCCTCGATCACCCCGGCGATCTTCTCCTCGTCAAAACGGAGCCTCTTCAAAAGCGGTGCCGGCAGGTTCTCCCGCTCGCTCCTGGCCAAATCTTCCCGGTTGGCGGCGACAATCTCCGCCTTCCTTTCCTCCAGGGCTCCGGCGATCGCCGCCAGCGCCTTGTCTTTAAGGTCTCTTCCGGCCGCCGCCAGTGTGATCGAGGCCGCTTTCACCCGGCGCGCCAGTTCCTCCATGTTCATGCCCTACCCTCCTCGTCCACCGGCAGCCGCGCCATCGCCCCGCGGCCGCCTGTATTTCTTATTAGTATAAACAGAGTTGGGCGGTTCGTCAATTCTAACCTGGGAAAAGAGAGGATAAGAAAAAAGGGCCCTGTCTTCACAAGCCCATTATTGGTTTTATGTTGCCCTATGGATTCCTTCCTCTATAACCACGTTTTTCCCTTATATTCCCTTGTATTCTCTTATAATTGCCTGACCGTATAGCCCCGTTGCCGCAACAACTCAACAATCCCGTCGTCACCGACCATGTGGGCGGCGCCGATCACGATAAATGGGGTTCCCTGCCCCATGTATTCTTCAATCTTCTCCACCATCCCCCGGTTTCTTTGGATGACAAGCCGTTCATAAAGGCGGTAGTGGGCGGTGTCTTTGTCTTTATAAGAAAGCAGGACTTCCTCGAGTAACCCGGTATCCCCTGTTTTCCAGGCTTCAAGTAACCGGTTGGTCTCTTCCGCAATCTCCTCCACGCCGGTGGTGAGGGCATCCCGCAGGTAAAGGCGTTCCAGTTCAGAAGGGAGTTCACTAAAGAGCCTATACTGGAATTCGGCGGATTCCAGTTCCAGAATATCCTTTTTCCCGCTGGCTTTCTGCATAAAATAAAGGTCAATGCCTAAACCGGGATCGAACCCTGCCTTAATGAACTTACTCATCGTTACCGTATTCGCAAGATACCACGGCCGGAAAAAGGACACCTGCTCAATGTTGATGTCAAATTCGGCCAGGGCCTCCTGGAGCATCTTGTATTCTTCTGTGGATATGTAGTGCCATATGCCCTGGAAAGCGGGGTTAATGGCAAACGCCTGTGTAATGGAGAAGAGTTCCTCTTCCTCCACTGCCAGCAGGTTTATTTCCACCGCCAGGAAAGAGGATTTTTCGTAAGCCTCTTCGATCTTCGGCGGCAAAGGGAAAAGATGATCCGTTCCCAGGTGGACGGAGCCCAAAAGATAAGCCTGGCCGGTCTTACCATCCACTTCCCAGAGAAAGCAGGTGGCTTCGTCCGGGGATTCCGCTGCTGCAGGAGTGCCGGGTATTGGCCCCGGCCAGGAGAAGAGCATGACCAAGAGTACCGTTGTCAGCAGGCGTATTAGTGAAGATTTTCTCCGGAGTTCTTTCGCCAACCGTTTTGCCCCCTTCCCGTCTTTTTCACCTCTGCGAAACTGGATATCTGTTTTTCGCAGGTTCCGTTTTTTTGATCACTTAGATTTTATACCCTTTTTCTGGTAAGGTCAACCCTTTTTCCTCCATAAAATAAAAAGGTTACCAGGTGCAGCAAACAGCTCTCTGGTAACCGGCGGCAAAAGGTCCGGGGCGCGTTTAAGCCAGATAACTAGTGTAATTGGGGTTATCCTTTAAGTCATTCCGGAGCTTCTCATAGATCTCTTCTTCCCCGATCTCTTTCAGCTTCTTCAGTTGCTGCATGCGGAATTCGATGGCGGCCGGGGTCATCACCGCCTCGTCGGCAATGCAGGATAGGATGGAAGCCACTTCCTCCATGTTATCCTTATTCTTTACCATGGCAAGGTAAGCAAAACACACAGACTCTCCCTCCCCTGCCGGCGTGGATAATCCCGCCTTCTTTAGCTCCATATTTTCCAGCTCCGTAACGTTCCCGGTTAAAATCATGTTAACTATTATTTTATTCTCGACCGGCGCCGCAAAAACCTTCTTTTCCGCAAAAGCTTGACATGTCCAGTTATATTTGATAAGATTATTCCGCTCTATAAAGTATACTCATACATATTATCGGTTGGATGCCGGCAAATATTAACCGCCGGAGATGCACGCGCGTGGAAAGGGGTGCGGTGATTGGCTGAGGAAAAGAATTTTGACGATGTTGATCTGGGGAAAGACAACTCAATCACCGAAACGGACAGTATCTATGTTTCGCCGGAAGTAATCAAAAAAATAGTGGGGATGGCCGTCAGTAAAGTCGACGGGGTCTCCGGGATGAGTGCGGGTTTGGTCAGCGGGATCGCGGAAAAACTGGGCCAGCGCGATCTGAGCAAAGGCATCAAGGTACAGCAGTTTGATAACCAGATAACCATCGATATCAATCTCATCGTGGAATACGGCGTGAGGATCCCCGAAGTCGCCGAAAAACTCCAAAATGTTGTCCGCCAGGCGGTGGAGGAAACCACCGGTTATCAAGTAATCACCGTGAACTTACATATACAGGGGATTCAATTACCCCGCCTAAAAGAGGAAGAAGAAGAAAAGGCGGAGAAAAAGGAAAAAGTAAAGAAAGAAAAGAAAGCCAAGAAAGATAAAGGCGAAGAGGAAGATAAAGAAGAAGAGAAGAATAAGGAAGTAAAAGAAGATAAGGAAGGGAAAAACGAGAAGGAAGAGGTAAGAGGCAAGAAAGACAAGGAAGAGAAGGACGAAAAAGACGACGAGAAAGAGAAGGAAGATAAGGACGACGATTAAAAAAAGATAAAAAAGAAGATTAAGATAAAGATAGAATAAAAAAATAGCGCGGGTGAAATTATCGGCCAAATACGGCCGGTAATTTTATATTCCGCAACGGGACGGATCGACCATGAAAGTAAATGAGCCCACACGTTTTGCCAGAACCGAAATCTTACTCGGCCGGGAAGCCCTGGCGAGCCTCGCCCGGCAACGGGTGGCCGTCTTCGGCTTGGGCGGGGTCGGTTCCTATGTGGTTGAAGCCTTGGCCCGGGCGGGCATCGGCCGTTTCCTCCTGGTGGACCACGATACGGTCTGCCTCACCAATACCAACCGGCAGCTTATTGCCGTGGAGGGGAACTATGGGAAGCCAAAGGTGGAGGTGGCCGCCGCACGGGTAAAAGCCATCAACCCCGAAGCGGTCGTCGAAACCAGGCAGGAATTCGCCATGCCGGAGAATATCCCCGGGTTGCTCCAGGGCGACTTCGCTTATGTGGCGGACGCCATCGACACCGTGGCCGCCAAGACAGCCATCATCTGTTACTGCCTGGAGAGGAAAATCCCGGTGATCTCGGCGATGGGGGCAGGCAATAAACTGGATCCCCTCGCCTTTCGCGTGGCCGATATCGGGGAAACCCACACCTGCCGGCTGGCCCGGGCGGTCCGGCTCTCCCTGCGCCGGAAGGGGATCACCAGCGGGGTGAAGGTGGTCTACTCAACGGAAAAACCGGTTAAACCCGCACTCCCCTCCCCTGTGCCGGGAACCGTCTCCTATGTGCCGGCGGTCGCCGGGTTGATCCTGGCCGGGGAGATCATCCGGGAATTAGCCGGGTTAGGGAAGAACCCAGAGCCTTAAAAGGCCTCCGCCTGCTTCAGGTATAAATCCCGGTACAGGGTATTTCTCCTGCTTAACTCCGCATGGGTCCCCATATCCGTGATCCTGCCCCCTTCCAGAAGACAGATGCGGTCCACCATTTGCAGGGTGGAAAAACGGTGGGCGATGATCAGGCAGGTCCGTCCTGCCAGGAGCCGTTCCAGGCCTTTCTGGATTAAGGCCTCCGTATACGCGTCCATGCTGGAAGTGGCCTCATCAAGGATGAGGACGCGCGGGTCGGCCAGTAAGACACGGGCAAAGGAGACCAGTTGCCTTTGGCCTCCCGAGAGCATAACCCCTTCTTCACCCACTTGGGTCTCAAGGCCTTGGGGCAGGGCCGCGAATACCCTGTCCGCATAGATCGCTGCGAGCGCCCGGTTGATCTCCTCTTCTGTAGCCCCCGGTTTCCCGTAGGCGATATTCTCCCGGATTGTCCCGTTGAAGAGAAAAACGTCCTGGGATACCCGTCCGACCACGCGCCGGAGATCGGCGAAGGAAAGGTCCCGCAGGTCCACCCCGTCAATGCTGATGCTGCCCGCGTCCACATCGTACATGCGCGTCAGTAACCGGGCAACAGTGGATTTGCCGGCGCCCGTCTGCCCTACCAGGGCAACGGTTTCACCGGCGCGGATCTCCAGGTTGAGATCCTTAATCACCTCTTCCCGCCCGTAGGAAAAGGAAACGGCAGAAAAGACCACCTCGCCCCGGTAGCCGCCGGCCGGCCGCCGCGGCTGCGCGCTCTCCCGGACCAGGGGGGTGACGGTCAGGTATTCGTAGATCCTCTCCAGCCCGGCAGCGGCGGCCTGGAAGGTATTGTAGACCTGCGACAACTCGCGCAAAGGCCAGAACACCCTGGCCACATAGGTAAGAAAGGCGAGAAAAACCCCGAGCGAGATTTCCCCCCGGATCACGCTTAACCCGCCAAAAGCAATGACCAGCGCCCGGGAGAGGGTACCGAGGATGTTCATTACCGGAAAGAGGAGGGCAAAGATGGAGACCGCCCGCAGCCGGGCTTTGAAATTCCGCCAGTTCACCCCGGCAAACTTCTCCGCGCCCGCCTCCTCCTGCGACAGGGCTTGGATGACCCGCATCCCCGCCACGCTCTCCTCCACTTCGGCATTGAGTTCCGCCGCCCGCCGCCGGACTTCCCTGTAGGCAAGGCGGAGTTTCTGCCCAAAGAGCCAGAGGGTGACCAGGATGATGGGGGCGGTGACAAAGGCGATCAACGTCAGTTTGAGGTTGAAACGGGCCATCACGAAGACAATCCCGGCGATGGTCAGGAGATCACTGCTGAAATCAAGGATCCCGCTGGAAAGCACTTCGGCCACGGTATCCACGTCATGGATCACCCTGGAAGTGATGAGACCGGTTGATTGCCGGTTATAAAAGGTCATGTCCAGACCGAGTAATTTCCGGAAGAGATCCCGGCGCAATGCGTAGACAATCCCCTGGCCGATCCGTTCGGAGAGGAAGGTCTGCCAGTAGGAGGCCACCCAAAAAAGGCCCTGGGTCCCCAGGAGGGCCAGGAAGATCCGGTTCAAACCGGCCACCCCGGGATCCCCGGCGGTTATATAATCATCCACCGCGATCTTCGTCAGATACGGGACCGCCAGCGTGGTCCCGGTGACCAGGAGCATGGCGCCGAAGGCCAAAACCAGCCGGCCCAAATGGGGCCGGGTGTACTCCCAGGCCAGGCCCAAGATCTTCCGGTCCAGCCGGGAGAGTTTGTACCGCTCCCCATCCGCGGTGATCCTGTGCCGGAAGCCGCCCCGCATCACCATTCCCCCTCCCTGGAACCTCCGGTTGTCTGCAACTGCGTCCTGTTAATCCCGGCATAAACCCCTCCCCTGGCCAGGAGTTCTTCATGGGTCCCGCTCTCCACAACCCGCCCGTCCTGCAGGACCAGGATCTTGTCGGCGTTCCGTACGGTCCACAAGCGGTGGGCGACGACAATCACGGTCCGCCCCTTTACCACCTCGGCCAGGGCTTTCCTGAGGCGGGCCTCTGTTTCCGTGTCCACGCTGGAGGTGGGTTCGTCCAGGAGCAGGATCCGGGGGCCGGTCAGCAGCACCCGGGCAATGGCCAGCCGCTGCTTCTGCCCGCCGGAGAGCCGGACCCCCCGCTCCCCGACAAAGGTGTCGTAACCGTCGGGCAGCGACTCGATAAAATCATCGATCTGGGCTATTTTTGCCGCCCACCGGATCTCCTCCATTGTCGCGCCGGGTTTTCCAAAGGCGATGTTCTCGGCGATGGTGGCGGCAAAGAGGAAGGGATCCTGCAGGACCAGCCCGATCTTGCTGCGCAGGCTCTTCACGGTCACCTTGTCGATCTCATGGCCGTCAATGGTAATCTTCCCGGCGGTGGGTTCATAAAACCGCGGCAAGAGGTGAAGGATGGTGGATTTCCCGGCGCCGGTCGGGCCGACGATCGCCACCACCTCCTCGGGCTCCGCTGTGAAACTTACTCCTTTCAGGATCGGGGTCTGCCCGTCATAAGAAAACTCCACATCCGCATATTCCACCCTGCCGGTGACCTCCGGCAGTTCATAGGCGCCGGGGGCATCCTTAATCTCCGGCTCCGTGTCGAGGATGGCAAAGATCCGCTCCGCCGACGTGACCGCGCGGATAACCAGGTCCACGATCCTCCCGGTCTGCCGGATCGGCCGGGTGAGCATGGCGATATAGCCGGTGAACCCGACCAGGGTGCCAAGGGAAAGCCCGCCCCGGATGACCAGCCTCCCGCCGTACCAGAGCACCAGGGCGCTCCCCACGCCCAACAAGAAGGAGGCATAAGGCATCCAAACCGCGGAAATCCGCGCCGCCTCCAGGTGGCTCTGGTAATAACCGTCGTTTTCAGCGGCAAATTTCTCAATTTCCGCTTCTTCGCCGGCAAAAAGTTTGACCGTCTCGATCCCGGCCACGGTCTCCCGGACGGCCTCCGTGAGGCCGGCCAGTTGCCTCCGGACCACCCGCCACAACGGGCGGACCTTGAAGGCGTAATTTTTCATGGCATGGTACATAAAGGGAACCAACCCCAGGTATAGCAGGGCCAACCGGTAATCCCAGATGAGCATGGCAAAGAAAACCCCGGCCAGCACCAGGAGGTTGGAGAAGAGGTTAATGACGGCAAAACCGAAAAATCTCCGCAGGACCTCAGTATCCGAAGTAATCCTGGCCATGATATCCCCGGTGCGCACCGAATCGTAATAGGAGAAGGAGAGGCGGCTCAGGTGCTCGAAAAGCCTGCCCCGGAGTTCAAAGATGACCTTCTGTCCCACGTATTCCATGGTGTAGCGGTTCAGAAAGACCAAAGCCCCTTCCAACAGGGAGGCGGCGAGCAAAGCCCCGCCGGCATACCAGAGGAGTTCCGGACGGCCGGCCGGAAGAACCGAGTCCACGGTATACCTGGTGATCCAGGGCGGGGCCAGCCGGGCCCCGGCAGTCAGGATAATAACAAGAGCAACGGTGATCAACTGCCAGAGGTACGGGTGGAGAAACCCGCAAAGCCTCCTTATTGTCGCGAAAAACCTTTCGGGCCGTTGCTCTTCCGGCTGCCCGGTTCTTCCCCTCTCTCCTCTTTTTCCTTGGAATCCTGTTGTTTTCATCGTCCTGTCTTACCTGCTTCCATCCGGATATTACGCGGAACCTTTCCTCCGGGGTACAGGGCGGTCTTTTTTGCCCCCGTTGAAAGGCTCCAGCATGAATAATGCTCTTTCTTTATAAACTCTTCGCCGCAAAGTTGCTCTTTCCTCTAAAGACTTCAAACCGTCCTTACCGGCTTCGCGGGTATGAAGACGCAACGAAAACCAACCGGCCGTCCCGGGCGAAACCTCTTTTGGCCGAAACCCTCTTTTCTCTTTCAGGAAGGAATAACCATGCCAACAACGAATATTTAACCGGTTAAGAAAAGGGGGATGACCAAATGGAACTGAAAAAACTGCTCATCGCCGGGGTTATTATTCTCCTCCTCGTCCTGGGGGTCTCTTCTCTCATCAGGTTTGCCCGGGCGGCGGAGAAACGCGACCCGGCTGAACTTGCCTGGTTACAGGGGACCTTAATTGCCCACCGGGGTCTCCATGATGAGAACAGGACCGTGCCGGAAAACTCGATCCCCGCTTTCCGGCGGGCTGTGGAAAAGGGCTTTATTATCGAATTGGATGTGGCCATGACAAAAGACAAGAAGCTTGTTGTCTATCATGACAAAAAGCTCCGGCGCGGGTTGGGTATTGACCAATACCTGCATGAACTGACTTACGAAGAACTCTCAAAACATACGATCTTCGGGTCTACGGAAAAAATCCCCCTCTTCCGCGATGTCCTGGACCTTGTGGACGGCCGGGTCCCACTGCTGGTTGAGGTGAAAAACGAGGGAAAAGTCGGGGAGATGGAGAGGCTGATCTATGAGGAACTAAAAAACTACCGGGGGAAATATGCGGTGCAGGCCTTCAACCCCTTCACGCTCCAGTGGTTCCGGAAAAACGCCCCCGGGATTTTACGGGGGCAACTCGCCGGGGGCTTTGCCGTAAGCGATTACGATCTGGAGTATGCGGGGACCACGCGCCTGCCATGGTACCAAAAGCTTCTCCTGGAGAACCTGCTCCTCAATTTCCTGAGCCGGCCCCATTTCATTGCCTATAACGTAGATGACGCCACCGGCGCCCGGCTGAAAAGCATGAGAAAACTGGGCGTGCCCCTCCTGGGCTGGACGATTAAGGAGAAAGCCGAATACGAGAAGGCAAAGGGGAAATTTGATAATCTAATCATGGACTCGGTTATCTCGGATGTAACCGGGAATCTCCCGTAAGAAAAGGCCTGCAAAATTCTTGCCGGGTATATGTATAATCTCTGGCGGGTATATGTAAAATCTCTGGCTTGTATATGTAAACTCCCTTGCCCGTTTTTTTACTGCCCTTCAGCCATACGGGCTCCGGAGTTCTCGTATTGAAGGAAGATCTCCCTGATCTCGTCCTCAACTTCCAGAAAGGCCGCGACGATCTCCGGGTCAAAAGCCTTGCCGCTTTCCTCTTCTTCTTTAATAATTTTCAGGCTTTCTTCATGGGTATAGGCGTCCTTATATACCCGCTTGGACCGCAGGGCGTCATAGACATCGACAATCGCCATAATCCGGGCGGAGAGGGGGATCTCGTTCCCCTTCAGTCCCAGGGGGTACCCGGTCCCGTCCCACCTTTCATGGTGGAAATTGGTGATGTTGATGGCCAATTCCAAGAACCGGTTCTCCGGGAACTTCTCCTTCACTTCCAACAGGGTTTTTGCCCCAATCGTCGTGTGGGTCTTCATGACCTCAAATTCTTTCGCCGTGAGACGCCCGGGTTTCAGTAAGATGCAATCGGGTATTCCCACCTTGCCGATATCATGCAACGGGCTGACCTTGGTCAGTTTTTCGATATAATCATCGTCGATTAAATATGTATATTTCCCCCGGCGCCGCAGGTTGCTGGTGAGCAGGTGACAAATCCCTGTCACCCTTTCAATATGCCCGCCCGTATCGCTATCCCGGAATTCGGCCAGTTTGGCCAGGGCGTAGACCACCGCCATATGGGCGTCGGCAATCTCCTTCTCCTTCCGGACCTTCTCCTCAAACTCTTCCCGGAAAAAGTCGGAGAAATAACCGATGACCATGGCAATTATGGCATAGGTGATTAGCCTTACCACCCAATTGATTGCCTCCTGGCCGATCTGCAGTTCCCGGTCGAGCGGCATGAAAGGCCCCATCAGCAACCCGCTGATTATAGCATGGATTACCCCCGGCCATTTGCCATAGACCGAAGCCATAATGGCAATGGGGATATACATCAAATTGGGATAAACCTTGGTCGTCCCTCCTGTCACATAAACAACGGCTGTGATAATGACAGAGAGGACATAGGAGAAGAACCATAATTTCATTTTTTTGTCTCTTACAATTTTCAGAGCCTCAAAACGCATTTTCCCATATGCTTGCCGCACCTCCTCTCTTTCCAAGGCCTATCCGTAGG
>JAAYGG010000164.1 GCA_012727895.1 Bacillota bacterium | reverse complement strand
GCCAGGTCCAGCAGTTCCACCATCGCATCCATGGTCCGCTTGAATTCCCGTTCCGGAATGGCGTAGATCTCCTTATTCAGGTAAAAGGCGTCAATCGGGGGGATATCCCACACCAACTGGGATTTCTGGCCGAAGACCGCACCGATTTTGGCCACATACTTCTTCCGGTCCTTCCACGGGGTGTAACCCATGATCTCCACCCGCCCGGAAGTGGGATAAAGGATCCCGGTGAGGATCTTCAAGGTCGTGGATTTGCCGGCGCCATTCGGGCCCAAAAACCCCACCAGTTCCCCCTGGCCAATCTGGAAGGAGACCCCCTTTAAGGCATGGATATAAAGGGGTTTCCGCACCACCAGGCTTTTTAAGGCTTCCCGGAAGGTATTCCCCCGTTGGTATGATTTATAGATTTTCACCAGGTTCTCCACGTTAATAAACATCTCATCCACCTGCGCTGGTATATTTTCTTAGCATCCTGTGCCAAAACCCCACGCTCAGCAGTAAGAATATGATACTGAGGACCACCGCGCCCAGCGTCCCGGGAGACGCCCTGCCCAGCAGGGCCGAGGCCGGGACCGACCCGAGGATGGCGATGGGAATGATTAAGGTAATCACCGTCTGCAACGTCTTCGAGAAGATCACCGCCGGGTACATGCCAAAGGTAGTAATGGAAGCGAAGATATCATAAACCCGGAAATTGCCCACCCAGACAATGCCCAAGCCCGCCAGGATTACGGCGTAGCCAAACAAGGCCGCCAGAGTGACAATGAACAGCGCCAAAAACTGGGCCCACTCCAGCAGCCCCGGTGGGGGTATCCTCGTAACGGCCAGGGTAAACAAGGCGACCCCGCCACAAAGCTTCCCCAGTTCCTCGGCGTCAAAGGCGGTGACAATCGCCATAAACATCGTGGATTTGGGTTTAATCAATAACAAATCCAAGTTGCCGCTTTGCACCCGCTCAATAGTATTCCAGACAATCCCGAAGAAAAAGGGGAAAGCAATCCCCTTGGCCAGGAGAAAGACCCCCTGGACCAGCAGGGCCTCATATATGTTCCAGCCGGGAAAGGAAGCGCCGGTCCGGTAGATGAGGATGGTGATGAGCGGTGCTCCCATCTCCACCAGCAGCATGAAGAGCATACTCAGGAAAAAATCGCCCCGGTAGGCCATTCTCGCGGCCAAGGCCGCCTTTACCCCAGCCAGGTAAATCCGGAGGTTGTTGCCGCCTGCCCTCACGCCCCCACCCCCGTAAACCGCCTAATCCCGAAGTGCCAAAGGGTCCGGTAGACGCCGTACATGACCAGGACCGCCAGGAACTGGAGGCCTACCACCTCCGGGATGGGGAGGCTGACCCCAGCCAGCTCATAATGGCCAATGAATACCCGGATCGGGGCGTAGGTGATGAATTGAAAAGGAAGATAAAACAAGATCTTTTGCAGGCCCCGGGGGAATAAAATCAAGGGGAAGAAGGTGCCGGCGCAGAGATCCCGCAGCGCCAAAATGGCCCTCCTCACACCCTCGGTCTTCGTCAACCAGAAGGCGGTGGCCCCAATAGAGAAATTAGTGAGGAAAACCAGGATAAAACTTAAAGCAATGGAAAGCAACGCCCATCCCGGCTGCACCGGGATAAGCTTTATCTTAAACAGGAAGAAGAATATCAGGTAAACCGGGAACAACTCCACCCAGAACGCCAGGATCCGGTGGCCGACCTTCTGGCAGAAAGCATAAAAGCAGTAAGAAACCGGCCGGAGCCTGAAGGTGATAAACCCCCCGGTTCTGACCAGCATCTGCAGGTCCCAATCGGCGGAATCGAAGGTAAGGTAACCAATGAGCATTGAGATCCCGTAATAGGTCACCATTTCCTCCAGGGTGAACCCGTTCACAACAGCCCGGGTGGAAAAGACCGCCCGCCAGATAAAGAGCTGCGTGAGAAAATATACCGGGCCGACAAAGATTGAAACCGCCATTTGGCTGCGATAAGCCGCCCATTCCTTATATGTGGCCAGGGCCGCTGCCCGCAAGACCCTAAGCCCTTGGTAAATACGTTTCCGTAATCCGGAGAGGCACAATGAATTCAACTCCCCTTAACTCCTCTTAACCCCTTGCGCTTATAAAACCTCCGTCCGCACCTTTTTGATCAACAACTCATTGAATTTCTGCGGTTCCTCAAAGAGCGGGCTATGTGCCGATCTTTCAAACCAGATCCACTCTTTCTTCGGGGCCTCCAGTACGTGAAAATACCGCTCCGCCAATTCAGACGGGGTATTATAATCATGCCTGCCAATAAAGAAATATACCGGTACGCCAAGCGCGGGAACTTCTTTGAACAAGTCGCACCTTTTTATGATCTCCGGCCACATTGCCTTGAGGGAAAATTCATTCCCTTTTATCCAGTTCAGGGAGTCGCCCACGGAATACTCAGGCCGACTCATAAACACACTAATCCATTTATTATAGCTGGTTTCCTGATAGATGCAGCCGCCGAATTTAAGCAACCACTCTCTCTGGACCATCAACCGGTCAAACCAGTCTCCCTTTGGGTCAATACTATAATAAGGTCCAGGGGTGTTTATTCCCTGCAATTCACGGATCGCCTTTTTGTTACCGGTCTTTACAGCCTTTTGCCAGACATAGGTATAGGAAATCTCCTCGTTCTCTGTGGCCTTCACCAACTGCCCGACACCAATATAGGCGTGAACAAGATCCGGATATTTCTGCGCAACAAGAATCCCTAGATAACTCCCCCACGAATGGCCCAAGAGAAAGACCTTCTCTTGGGCAAACCGGTTCCGGATTAGCTCGATAACCTCATGGGTATCGGCGATAAACTGGTCAATCGTCATGGTTTCTACAGGTATATCCGGGCTATAGGATTTTCCTGCGCCGCGTTGGTCCCAATTCACCACGACAAAGTAGTCTTCCAATTCGCTGTTGTAATGAGCGGTCAAGGGGCCTACCGGTGAACCGGGACCGCCATGGAGAATCAATAAAATTGGGTTCTCTTTTGTTTTTCCCCTTATTAACAACCATTGATCCACCCCGCCAATTTTGACCTTTTCCATCAGTGCTATGCTGCCGGGGATGACATTGCCTTCCTGGTCCGTAATTTTTGGCGTATAGGGGATAACAGCGCACCCCGGTAAAAAGGAGAGGAATAATAAGCAAAAAAATAAGAGAGGGAGCCTGACTAAGCTCTTATTTCCCCTGTGCGTTACCGGTTTTTTCCCTTGCACTGCCAAATACCTCACTGTCTTCTCCACCGATTCATAAATTCCACAAATCCCATGGTGTTCCTGCCCGTTATAACCGGTTTAACAATTCCATAATTAAGCAACAGAGTGGAAAAAAGAAGGGCTCTGCCGCGTGGCAAAGCCCTTCCTTGCCAATGTGATATTTGTACGCGTGCGCCCGCAGCTACCGGCCGCGCCAGTCGGTCTCATACGGCCTTGGGTGCGGGAAATGGTC
>JAAYGG010000163.1 GCA_012727895.1 Bacillota bacterium | reverse complement strand
TACGCGGCTTGACCATTTGGCCTTTGAAAGGCTCATACAGTGTATCAATGGTCATCTCCAGCTTTTCGCGGGCTTCATTGAGCAGTGATCGATCGGTCGGGTAGCGAATATCCGCCGGTGCGCATGTTGCGTCGATAATAAGCCGGCCCTTGTTTTTCTTGCCGGAACCTCCTCCCGGAGCATTCTTATCATCAGGATCACGGTCATCCGATTTTTTCTCTAAACAGATGAGTTCATTAATCTCCTGCATGACTTGGCCGTTTAAGCGCTTGCGGAAATGAACCATCATTGAAGGGTCAAACGGAGCTTCCTTTTGAAATTCCGGAAGCCCGATAAAGTATTGGAGATATGGGTTTTCTGTCAACTGGTTCACTAATTCTTCATCGGAAAGGACTAACGTCTCTTTGATTATCAGGGCGCCAAGGGCCATTCTCACCGGCTTGGCCGGAGCGCCTTTGCCGCTTTTCGCGAATAATGAGGCGTATTTCTCTTCAATGACGTCCCAGGGGATGATTTTTGACAGCTTGACCCATCGATTCTCCGGATTGAGTTCACCGCTAAACGGGAGATAGAAATCTTCCAATGGAAGTTGGCGTTCGGTTTTACGGTACACAGCAGTCACTCCAAATGCAAGGATTTTGCATCAACGTTCTGCTTTTCCTTGCATTTTTCCTGCTATTTTTTTGAGTTTTTTCCTTTATTCATGCGGGTTTGGGAATTATTCAGGAAGCCCGAATTATACACTAGCCGGACTCAACTCAGTAGACAGCCCACTAGCATTTCTCTTAATCAATTTTATCTTTTCGACCCTTTTATAAGGGTTTTTTTGCTTTTCGGTAAATAAGAAAACCGGAGACACTTACGGGTCCCCGGTTGTTCGTGGGGAAGATGTTCGATCGATCCCTTGCGCTCACCCTTTACTTTCACAAGTCGCACAGGCCTGTGCAGCGTCGCGGGCGGCCCAAATCTGCTCGGCAACCGGCGCCCACTTTTCCGCCGCTGGCGCTGTTTTCGCGCATAAATCATCCACATCCTCCGGAGCAAGCATTTCGGTGGATTTGGCCCCCGATTCCTTCACCATCTCCCGTAGGGCTTCGGGGTTATCCAGAAGCGGACAGGGGCGGAGATGATTCTGGTTGAAGGGTTGTCGCTGGCGGTAGGCTTGGAAGAGCGGGGATTTTAAGGCTTCCAAGAGGGTTACATCATGAATATTGACGTTGGAATAATGAATAAAGGCACAGGGTTCAACGTCACCAGCGGCGTTGATATGTAGATAACACCGGCCTCCGGCTATACAGCCATGCACATACTCGCCATCATTCCAAAAATCCATGGCAAAAATGGGTTTGCTTTCCCGAATTTCGCGGATCCGCCGGTACATATAAGCCCGTTGCTCAGGGGTAGCAATGAAGTCGGGTTTAGCGTCCTTGCCCACCGGCATGTAAGTAAAATTCCAGGAAAAACGGCAACCCCGCGCGATCATATCGTCCACAAAATCATCCGAACCCACACTTTCCGTATTATACCGGTGGTAACAAGTGGAGTAACCAAACAATAACTTATATTTACGCATCAGTTCCATAGCGGCAATAACTTTCTGGTAAGTCCCTTGGCCACGCCGGAGATCGGTCGCTTCTTCATTCCCTTCAATCGAAAAGGCTAAGGCAAAATTGCCGACCCGCAACAAGTCTTGGCAAAACTCTTCGTCCACCAAGGTTCCGTTGGTAAAGGCAAAGAAATAACAATCCTGGTGGGCGGCGCAGAGTTTGATCAGGTCTTTCTTCCGGACCAGCGGTTCACCCCCGGAAAAAATATAGAAATAAATCCCTAGTTCCTTCCCCTGACGACAAATCGAGTCAAGCACTTCATAGGATAAATTATTCTTGCTGCCATATTCCGCCGCCCAACATCCAATGCAAGAAATATTACAGGCGCTGGTCGGGTCCATCAGAATAGCCCATGGGATGTTGCAGTCATATTTTTCAGCGGCCGCCCGGGCCCGCGCCCCGCCCAGCAAATTGGCGTTAACAATAAAACATTCCATGGCTTTTTGGAGCACTTTGAGATCCACCTCTGCAAAGAGGTTCTCAACCAGGCGGCGCCAATTACTATCCTCATCCAACAAGGCTTTTTTTACCGCCTGAATCTGTGAAGTGTACAATTTCCCCCGGTCCAGCTTCTCCACAAGAGAAAACATCTTCGGTAGTTTTTTCAGAGGCTTATTCGACAGATAACGGATTAATAGTTCAACTGCTGTTTTTTGCTCGTTAATCACCTTTACATCCTCCCTCTATGATCTTCATTTTTCTCCTAAATTCTCACTTATTCACAATATTTCATTTATTAGAAATGAGTCTTTATGGGTAATATAAACAGGCATTCAATTATTAGGAAGTGCATGTGTATG
>JAAYGG010000038.1 GCA_012727895.1 Bacillota bacterium | reverse complement strand
GCTGCGGGTTATTCCAGTTCCACCCCGCGCCGGTCCACCCGTTTGATATTCTCTTCCTCCCCGGTCAGGGCGTTAATGTAGATGAGAAAACGCTCTTTGTCGAGGTATGCATCGCATTCATAACAGAGGGTCTCCTGGAAACGGTCATTCAGGATGACCACCCTTTTCACCCCTTCCACCCGTAAACGCGGGTGCAGTTTCTTACGGGCTTCCGCCGGTGTAAGGCGGGGGGAAGGGAGCTTGCGCTCCGGGTCCCTGAAAGTTAAGTAAGGAATCGCCTCCATCCCCAGAATCTCGCCGTTGTCCAATGCCACCTGTACTTTAATGGTCTCCGGTTGAATTATTGTCTCCCCGCTCTTCCTTGCCAGGCTGATGATGGCCGCATTCCTGAACTCTTCGATGGAAATGGGGACCATCTCCGGGTATTCCCGCTTCCGGAGGAACTCCCGGGCCTTTTCGGCGGCTTCCTCCAATGACAATTCCCGTGCGGGTACCATCCTCTCCCGCAGCATCCAGGCGACATGACCGCCTTTGACACTTACCGCCAGCCGGGCCGCTTCGGCCCCCCGGCCCCTTTCCCCGCCTTCCCGTTTCAGGTTAAAAAGGTAAAGCGGGAATTTCCCTTTTATTTCCCCGTCATAATCCGCTTGGTACTCCCCGCCGTCCCGTTCCAAAAAACGGAGGGCAATCTTCCTGGCTTCTTCCATGGCAACCCGGGGCCCGGTCAACCCTTTCGGCTCCGGCTGGAAACCGGCGGGGGTCCCTTCAATTTCCGGCTCCGGAAGGCGCCGCAGCCCGTCTTCCATCATCATAAAACTCTTGGTGACCTTATTCGTCTCCAAACGCTGGGAGAGGTCTGCGGTCATGGCGCCCATGTTTACCCGGTCCACACTCAACCAGCGCTCTGCTCCTTCCAGGATTCTCTCCTGGAGCGCAAAGAGTTCCCCGGAGAGATACCGGGCCTGCCTGTGCAAACCCTGAAGGGTTTTCCATTTTTCATCCGACATGGCCTTCCCTTGCCCGACCTCTGACAACATCCCAAAGGAAAAGGACTGCACCTTGCTTAAAAAATCCTTGGTCCGGGCAAGCTCCACCGAGGCCAAAGGCAGTTGCCCGATATCTTCCTGGGCGTGATAGGCCTGACGCCAGGCCTCGGTAAACAAACGTGCCTGCTGCTTGGGGGAGTTGGCCACCGCCGCCTTGGCCAGTTGCGTTTCCAGTCCTGCCACGTGCAGCGCCAATTCGGAAAAAGAGCGATTGTATTGGTTTTCCGCCCGGACTTCCCAGGCCCGCCTGGCACGGTACTGGGTATAACCCCATGCTACGGAGGCAAGAAGGGCTATAGCCAGTACCGGCACGAGAAAACGCAACCGGGACTCTCTTCTTTCGTCCATCCGAAACCCTTCCCTTCATTTGCGAATAGGCTTTCCACGAATACGCTTATAGTTAATATTTCCCCGGCCATTGCCGCTTATACAAGCCCCGCTCCAGCGCGGGCGGAAAATAGGGAAGCGCGCGCCGATATCCGCGAACGGCGGGCATGGCGAAAGAAGCCGCTCCTGCACGCAGGCACGATCGATAGCAAAGTTAACCGGTGCGCTTTTTCTTCTTTGCAATAAGCTCCTTCAGCCCGGCATGGTCACCGAGCAAAAGCAGGTGTTTAACTAATTTTTGCAGGTCTTTGCCGTCCAAAAAAAACCTCCCGGTTAATGATTTTTGCCGCGTGGCATGCACACGACAAAACCCATTATATTACCGGAAGGACGAAAAGTTCCGGGCGGTAAGCATTTTTACCCGCAGGTAAAGCCGCCGGCAAACTCCCCTTTGAAAACAGTAACGGCTTCACCGCCGATATATACCCGGTTTCCGGAGAGGCGGACCCGCAAGACCCCGCCGCGGGCTGAAGCCTGGCAAGCCAGGAAATCGTCTTTTTCCAGACGGACACCCCAGTACGGGCCCAGGAAAGAATGGGCCGAACCGGTCACCGGATCCTCGTTGATCCCCAGCCGCGGGGCAAAATAACGGGAGACAAAATCAAACCCGTTGGTACTCGACCGGCTGGTGACGCAGACCCCACGGACCGGCAAAACGGCGAGTTTCGCAAAGTCCGGTTTTAAGTCACGCAAAACCTCTTCCGACTCCACTTCCAGCAGGTAGTCGCCGGTACCGGTTTTCCCGGTATACTTGGGCCGGATCTCCAGGGCTCCCAATAATTCGGGGGGAGCAGGTACCGGCGACGCGAGTTCCGCCGGGAAATCCATTTCAATCAAATTCTCCTTCTTTTTTGCCTTTAAGACCCCGCTTTTAGTGGTGAAACTGATCTCCTCCTCCGGGGGGACAATTCCGCACTCCCAGAGGGCATGGGCTGCAGCCAGGGTGGCATGGCCGCAAAGTTCAACCTCGGTCACAGGGGTAAACCAGCGCAAGGCAAACTCCTCTTCCTGGCGGTGTAGAAAGGCAGTCTCCGAAAGATTCATCTCCGCGGCCACCTTCTGCATCCAGTCTTCCTCCGCCGGCTTGTCCAATATAACAACGGCCGCCGGGTTACCGGCAAACAGTTGGTCAGTAAAGGCATCCACCTGCATGACGAGAATCGCCACAGGTATCCCTCCTCTGTTCATCCTTTTGCTGCGATTTTTTGCTCAATTTTTGCCCAGGAATCACGCAGGGATACCGCCCGGTTAAAAACGGGTTTCCCCGGGGTTGAATCGGGATCAACGCAAAAATATCCTACCCGTTCAAACTGGAAAAACTCCCCGGACCGGGCGTTGGCAAGGCCCGGTTCCACCAGGCAGGAAGTTAAAACCTCCAGGGAGTCCCGGTTGATGTAGTCCTTAAAATCCCCGCCGTCTTTATCATCGTCAGGATTCTCCCGGGTAAAAAGGCGGTCATAAAGCCGGACTTCGGCCGGTTGCGCATGGCCGGCGGAGACCCAGTGAATGGTCCCCTTGACCTTACGGCCGTCCGGCGCCGAACCGCCCTTGCTCGCCGGATCATAGACGCAACGCAATTCCACCACTTCACCGGTGCGCTCATCCTTGATCACATCCGTGCAGGTGACCAGGTAGGCATATTTCAACCGGACCTCCCGCCCGGGTGCCAAGCGGTAATACTTTTTCGGCGGCACCTCCCGGAAATCGTCCCGGTCGATATAGAGCACGCGGGAGAATGGCAATTTCCGTGTGCCCATGGCCGGGTCCTCCGGGTTGTTGACCGCTTCCACCTCTTCCACCTCGCCTTCGGGGTAATTCTCGATCACCAGGCGCAGGGGGCGCAGAACACCCATGACCCGCGGCGCCCGCTTGTTCAAATCCTCCCGCAGGCAGTGTTCGAGGAGGGCGATATCAACCACACTGTTGCTTTTGGCCACGCCGATGCGCTGGCAAAAATCGCGGATGGCTTCCGGGGTGTAACCCCGCCGGCGCAACCCCGACAACGTCGGCATCCGCGGGTCATCCCACCCGTTGACATACCCCTCTTCCACCAGTTGCCGGAGTTTCCGCTTGCTCATCACCGTATAGTTGAGATTGAGGCGGGCAAACTCGATCTGCTGCGGCGGCTGCTCAATCTCCAGGGCTTCGAGGAACCAATCGTACAAGGGGCGGTGGTCCTCAAACTCCAGGCTGCAAACGGAATGGGTAATCCCTTCAATGGCATCGGAAAGCGGGTGGGCAAAGTCATACATCGGGTAAATGCACCACTTGTCACCGGTCCGGTGGTGCGGTACGTGCATGATGCGGTAAATCACCGGATCCCGCATGTTCAAATTGGGCGAGGCCATGTCGATCTTTGCCCGCAAGACCCGGGAACCTTCGGGGAACTCGCCCGCCCGCATCCTGCGGAAAAGGTCCAGGTTCTCGGCGACCGGGCGGTTCCGGTACGGGCTTTCCCGCCCGGGTTCGGTGAGGGTCCCACGGTACTCCCGGATCTCCTCCGGGCTCAGGTCGCAGACATAGGCCAGGCCCTTTTCAATCAGGCGCACCGCATATTCATAGAGGCGCTCAAAATAATCGGAGGCATAAAAAAGCCGGTCATCCCATTTGCACCCCAGCCACGCGAGGTCTTCTTTGATCGACTCCACATACTCGACATCTTCTTTGGTGGGGTTGGTGTCGTCAAAGCGCAGGTTGAAAAGGCCCCCGTATTTCTCGGCCAACCCGTAATTCAACAGGGCGGCTTTGGCATGGCCGATATGGAGATAGCCGTTGGGCTCCGGTGGAAAACGCGTGTGCACCCTGCCCCCATACTTATTGGTCTCCAAATCCCTGGTGATAATCTCTTCAATAAAATTTGTGGGCTCTGTCTGCCTGGTATTCTCCACTTTTTCCCCTCCCTGGCTTCATCTTTTAGGTAAAATCCACTTAGTTCCGGGGGTAAACTCTACTAAGTTCTAAAACTCCGCCGACCGGACGGTCCGCGGGAAAGGAATCACATCCCTGATATTCTTCATCCCGGTAAGATACATGATCGCCCGCTCAAAACCCAGGCCGAAGCCGGCGTGGGGCACCCCGCCGTACTCCCTGAGTTCCAGGTACCACCTGTAATCCTCTTTCCTCATCCCCAGTTCCGCCAGGCGTTTTTCCAACAACGCCAACCGCTCTTCCCGCTGGCTGCCGCCGATCAGTTCCCCGACCCCGGGGACGAGCAGGTCCATGGCGGCCACGGTTTTGTTGTCGTCATTGAGCCGCATGTAAAAGGCTTTGATCTCTTTAGGATACCCGGTGACAAAAACCGGCTTCTTAAAGACCTTCTCCGTTAAATACCGCTCATGTTCCGTCTGGAGGTCCTTCCCCCACTCCACGGGGTATTCAAAGGCCACCCCGGACTCCTGTAGCAACTTGACGGCTTCAGTATAAGTAATCCGGGCAAACTCCGCCTCCAAAAGGTTTTCCAAACGGGTAAAGAGGTCCTTCTCGATAAAGCGCTGGAAAAACTCCATTTCTTCCGGGGCCTGCTCCCATACTTGCTTGACCAAGTATTTGATGAGCGCTTCCGCCAACTCCATATCCTCTTCCAGGCCGGCAAAGGCCATCTCCGGCTCGACCATCCAAAACTCCGCCGCATGCCGGGGCGTATTGGAGTTTTCCGCCCGGAAAGTCGGGCCGAAGGTATAGACATTCCGGAAGGCATGGCAAAAGGCCTCGCCTTCCAGTTGCCCGCTGACCGTCAGGAAGGTCCGCTTGCCAAAAAAATCTTTACCGTAATCAATTTCCCCTTCCTCGTCCCGCGGCGGGTCGGCCGGGTCGATGGTGGAGACCTGAAAAAGCGCCCCCGCACCCTCGCAATCACTGGCCGTGATAATCGGGGTATGTATATAAATGAAGCCTCGCTCCTGAAAGAAATTGTGGATTGCTTGGGCGGCCAGGGAACGCACGCGGAAGACAGCCCAAAAAGTATTGGTCCTGGGACGCAGGTGGGCGATGGTCCGTAAATACTCGAAGGAGTGGCGTTTTTTCTGCAACGGGTAACCCGGGGCCACCGTGCCTACTACCTCGACTTTTTCTCCTCTAAGTTCAAAAGGTTGGCCGGCCCCGGGGCTTTCCACCAATTCTCCTGCCACCCGTACCGCTGTTCCCACCGGCAACCGGACGGCTTCCTTGAAATTCGGCAGGGTTTCATCGACAACCACCTGGAGGTTTTTGAAAAAAGTCCCGTCGTTGACCTCGATAAACCCAAAGGCCTTCGAATCCCTGGCTGTCCGGACCCACCCGGAGATCTCGATCTTTTTCCCAAGATGGATTTGGGCCGCACGAAACAGCTCTTTTACGGTGACTTTTTCCCCCATCGTTCCACCTCGTTTCCCGTCCTCGGCCTATAGGTTAAAGTATAATTAAACTTGGGCAAAACTGCAAGATCATTCTGGCGCCCTGCAGTATATCATAACCGGTTTCAGCCGCCTTCTTCCCGGGATATCAACCGCCTTGTTAATTGATCCCCTCCAGCCTGTTGTATACGGGATCCATGACGCCTTTGCGGAAATTTTCTCTTGCAAAAACAAGGAGAGACTATATAATATTGAATGGTGTATTTTTACGAATGAGGTGGTCACCATTCCGAAACGCCAGGACATCAAAAAAGTGATGATTATTGGTTCCGGACCGATTGTTATTGGGCAAGCCTGCGAGTTTGATTACTCCGGTACCCAGGCCTGTAAGGCTTTACGTAAACTTGGTTACGAAATTGTTTTGGTCAATTCAAACCCGGCAACCATCATGACCGACCCGGAAATGGCCGACATCACCTATATTGAACCGCTGAACGTAAAAACCGTCACGGAGATCATAAAAAAAGAACGGCCGGATGCCCTCCTGCCGAATCTGGGCGGCCAATCCGCCCTTAATCTCTGCGCCGATCTGTACAAGGCGGGGGTCCTCACCGAGTACGGGGTGGAGATCCTCGGTGTGCAAGCCGATGCCATCGAGCGGGGAGAAGACCGGATCGCTTTTAAGGAAACCATGGACCGGCTCGGGATCGAGACCGCCAGGAGCAAACCCGCCTACAGCGTGGAAGAAGCGGAAAAAATCGCCGCGGAACTGGGCTACCCTGTGGTAATCCGCCCCGCTTATACCCTTGGCGGGACCGGCGGCGGCCTCGTCTATAACACCGAGGAATTGCGGGCTGTTGCCAGCCGGGGGATTGCCGCCAGCCGGATCGGGCAGATCCTGGTGGAAGAGTCGGTCCTGGGCTGGGAAGAACTGGAGCTAGAAGTAATCCGCGATGCCAAGAACCAGATAATCACCGTCTGTTTCATTGAGAACGTCGATCCCATGGGGACCCATACCGGCGACTCCCTCTGCGTCACACCGATGCTCACCATCGAACCGGCCGTCCAAAAAGAGTTGGAGCGGCAGGCCCATGCCATTGTCGAGGCGATCGGGGTGATCGGCGGCACCAACGTCCAATTCGCCCATGACCCGAAAACCGGCCGCATCGTGGTGATCGAGATCAACCCGCGGACCTCCCGTTCCTCCGCCCTGGCCTCCAAGGCCACCGGTTTCCCCATCGCTCAGGTCTCGGCTTTACTGGCCGCCGGCCTTACCCTGGACGAGCTCCCCTACTGGCGGGATAAAACCCTGGATAAATATACCCCACAGAGCGACTATGTGGTGGTGAAATTCGCCCGCTGGGCCTTTGAAAAATTTAAAGGCATCGAAGATAAACTGGGAACCCAGATGCGGGCCGTCGGCGAAGTGATGAGCATCGGGAAGAACTACAAAGAAGCCCTGCAAAAAGCCGTCCGCTCCCTGGAGATCGGCCGCTACGGCCTGGGCTTTGCCAAGGACTTTAGCCGCCGCCCCCTCCCGGAACTCCTGGAGAGGCTGCGCGAACCCAACAGCGAACGGCAATTCCTTATGTACGAAGCCTTGAGAAAAGGCGCAAGCATCGACGAACTGCACCGGTTAACCAAGATCAAGCCCTGGTTTATCCAGCAGATGAAGGAACTGGTCGACCTGGAGGAAGAGATCCGCGGTTACCGGGGGAAACAGCTCCCCGGCGACTTACTGGCCCGGGCGAAAAGGGACGGGTTCAGCGACCGTTACCTTGCCGGCCTCTTGGGCACGGAAGAAAGAAAACTCCGGGCAGAACGCCGCGCCTTGGGCATAACCAAATGGTGGGAGCAGGTCCCGGTCAGCGGCGTCGAAGAGAAAGCCGTTTACTACTATTCGACCTATACCCCCAGTGTCAACGCCCGGCCGCAAACCAACGGGAAATCCCAGCGGAAGAAGAGTGTGATGATCCTGGGCGGCGGCCCCAACCGGATCGGGCAAGGGATCGAATTTGACTACTGCTGTGTCCACGCGGCCTTCGCCCTCCGCGATGCCGGGGTGGAGACAATCATGGTCAACTGCAACCCGGAGACCGTCTCCACCGACTACGACACCTCCGACAAATTATATTTTGAACCGCTCACCGTTGAAGAGGTGCTCAGCATCTATGAACGGGAAGAACCGGAAGGGGTGATCGTCCAGTTCGGCGGGCAAACCCCGCTGAATATCGCCGGCGAACTGGCAGAAGCCGGAGTACGGATCCTCGGCACCCCGCCGGATATCATTGACCTGGCGGAGGACCGCGACCGTTTCCGCCTGATGATGGAGAAACTGGATATCCCCATGCCCGAATCGGGGATGGCCCATAACCTCGAAGAAGCGCTGGCCCTGGCCGACAGCATCGGTTACCCGCTGATGGTCCGGCCCTCCTATGTTTTGGGCGGGCGGGGAATGGAGATCATCCATGACGAAGAGATGCTCCGGGAATACCTGGCGGCGGCGGTAGAGATCACGCCGGAACGCCCGGTCTTGATCGACCGTTTCCTGGAGAACGCCATTGAGGCCGAGGCCGATGCTTTGGCCGACGGTACCGACGCCTTTGTCCCGGCAGTCATGGAACATATCGAACTGGCCGGGGTCCATTCGGGGGATTCCGCCTGCGTCCTGCCGTCGGTCAGCATCTCCCCGCAGTCCCTGGCGGCGATCTACGAATATACCGCGAAAATCGCCCAGGAACTCAAGGTTGTCGGACTCCTGAATATCCAGTATGCCATTGCCGACGGGAAGGTTTATGTCCTGGAGGCCAACCCCCGGGCTTCGCGGACTGTACCCCTGGTCTCAAAGGTCTGCAATTTATCCATGGTCCGCCAGGCCACCATGCTCATGCTCCCGGAAGAGATGGGCGGGAAGAGGCTGGCCACCCTGAACCTGAAGCCCAGGTCCCTCCCGCACTTCGGGGTGAAGGAATCGGTCTTCCCCTTCAATATGTTCCCCGAGGTGGATCCCCTGCTCGGGCCGGAGATGCGTTCCACCGGCGAGGTCCTGGGGCTCTCCGACTCCTTCGGGATCGCTTACTATAAATCACAGGAAGCCGCCGGGCAACTCCTGCCAACCGCCGGCACGGTTCTGATCAGCGTGGCGGACCGGGATAAGGAAGCCGCTTTTGAAGTGGCGAAACGCTTTACCGATCTGGGGTTCACCATCTTCGCCACCGCCGGTACCCATGCCTTCTTGAACCGCCACGGGATCAAAAACCAACTTGTTCATAAGCTGAACGAAGGCCGGCCCAACCTGGTCGACCGGATTATGAATAAAGAGATCCACATCGTCATCAACACTCCCGTCGGGAAACGGGGCCAGTTCGACGATTCCTATATCCGGAAGGCGGCGATCAAATACAAAATACCTTATATCACCACCATGGCGGCGGCCCTGGCCTCCGTCAAGGGGATTGCCGCTTCCCGCAACAAACCGGTGGTTGTGAAGTCCCTCCAGGAATACCACCGGGCCCTGGAGGAAACGGAATAGACGCGCACACGTAAAACCTACGTGTAAATCGTAAATATGCGCGTAAACCGTAAATGCACGCGTAATTAATTGCAAATATAAATAAAGCGATGGACGCGGCGGCAAAACGGCATATCTTGGGGGCAAAGATAATAAAGTGATCCCATGAAAATGGATCCGCTGCGTCCGAAACGGCAGACAACCCCGTTTTTGGTTGTCACGAAAAAAAACCTTTTCCGGGCTGGACTGCTCTTCGTCCTTGTTCCCGGTCTCTTTGGCCTTTTCGGAAAGGTCTCTTTTTTTCTTTTCCCGCAAATCCCGGCCATCGTGCAACTGACGGATGATGAGATCCAGAGTTTCCTCCAGAAGACCATTACCCTCCGCGACCGGATCGTCATCACCGGCGACCTCAGCCTCCTTGACTCCCTTTACGACCAAAAAACCCGTTACGGCCGGTGGGCTTGTGAACACCAGATCCGGAAGGCCCAACACCTCACCACTTGGGCGCAAAAACAGGGCGCCCGCTTTATCGACCTGCAGACCACTGTCCGGTTGCGCAGCAGTAAGCCGCAGAAATCCGGTTATTCCCTGGTTTTTCTTGCTTCCACCGACTACAAATATGTCTACCTTGACGATCCGCTGACCGTCAACTCCTTCCGGCTCGGCGCCTACCACGCGATGGATATCGGGTATAAGGACGGGAGATGGGTAATCACCCGGGAATGGTATCCCGACCCCTTCGCCTCCCCGCCGCCGCGGCCAAAACCGGCGGAGATCGCTAAATGGCAGGGTTACATCCAATCCCGGCAGGCCCGGGATTTCTCCAACCTCAACCCGCGCCGGGCAGCGGCCGTTGCCTACGCCGACCGTTACGCCGGGGCGGCCGCCCCTCCCGGGACCGGCTTCGCCTATAACCCGGCCTATAAAAACTACAATTACCTGGGGGGCGACTGTACCAACTACGCCTCCCAGGTCCTCCACGAAGGAGGGAACTTCCCCAAAACCCCCGCCTGGGACTACCAGAAAGAAGGCAGCAGGGCCTGGGTGAACGCGGGCGCCTTTAAGGACTACATGCTTTACAGCGGCCGGGGCTCCGTGCTCGCCCGCGGCGCCTACGACAAGGTTTTGCAGGCCTCCTACGAGCTTTTGCCCGGAGATTTCATCGCCTATGCGGAAAAAGGGAAAGTGGAACATATCTCCATCGTCACCGGAGCCGATTCCCGCGGTTATACCCTGGTAAACAGCCATAACGCCGACCGTTACCGGGTCCCCTGGGATCTGGGGTGGAATACCGGGAAAACCGAGTTTTGGCTGGTCCGGGTCCATTATTGAGAGCACGGCCCATAAATATATCCGGGTAAATATATTAGATACCCCTAAATATTTATTCCCCATCTGACGATAAAGGAAATGCAGGACGCTAAAGAGTAGTGAAGAGAGAAGAGGGGTTACAATGAGGAAATCTTCTGTCATTGCCTTTACCAGAAAAAAGCCGGCTGTCTTCTTGTTCTTTCCGGCAGTGATCACCATGGTTTTCTTTAAGATTACCGGGCTTCTCTCTTCTGTGAGCTTTTTCAGAAACAGCCTGCTGTTGGCGGCCGGAGTTCTGACCGCCCATTCTTTCCAGGGCACGAAAAGAACGGCCAACAGCAAAACCGTTAACGACAGGGAGCAAACCGGCAATGAGAGAAAAGAAACTGTCGACGGCTCAACCGGTACCGCCGGTGAAATCTTCTTCTGTATCGACCTGAACGACTGGCGTTTTTCATATATAAATCCAGCGGCAGAAGAGGCCTTGGGATACCCGGCAAGGATCTGTACGACAATTCCGGGGTTCATCTTTAAATTCCTTGACCCCGGTTCCACCCGGGTGTTAAAGGCCGCGGTCAACCGTTTCCACCATTCCTCCGAAAAAATCTGCACGCTGGAACTGAAATGGCGGAAAGCCGACCACCGCGATCTACTGCTGGAGGTTACCCTGATCCCGATCCGGGACAATGGCGGAAGGCCGGTATCGATCGAAGCCATCGGCAGAAATGTAACCCGGTGTAAGCAGAGGGAAAACCGCCTTTCCTACCTGTACAATACCGGGTGAATACCTCTTGGGCAAGTAGGCATGAACCTGCAGTAAAATTTCCCCGTGATTAAGCTTAATCAGCTGTGTGCCATAGATCCCGCCCGATTTACAGGGCGTTTTTTCTTTTTCCCCGGCCCCCTGCTGTTGGAAAATAAAGATGCGTGAACCAAGGAATTTTTCGGTTGATTTCTCGTTATTTATGTTATGATATAATAAATCAACCAACAACCGGTTATCCCTTGCCACAGCTTTGTCCGATCCGTCTGTATGTTACGCTTGTTTTACTATTCTATAAAGGGGGTATTTTGTGAAGAAGCTCCCCGTTTATATCTTAATCCTTGCTTTCCTTGGATTTTTTGGCTACCGGGTCGTCACAAAGATCGCCACCAGGAACGAGCCCCCGGCGAATTATGCCCGTTTCCGGGGAGGTTCCACCATCACAGCTGTTAGAGTTCTCAAGGTTGAAGAAGCACCCTTGGTTGAGAGTATTAATGTGGTCGGGGAAATTACCACCGATTACGAGATAAATATCCAGCCGCAGGTCAGCGGGAGACTTTTACAACTGCCGGTGAAAAAAGGCGACGAGGTACGGGCCGGCCAACTGCTGGCAGTCATCGACGACGAAACGATCAACCTCCAAATCCAGCAGGCCGAGAATAATATCGCCATCATTAAAGCCAATATGAAAGAGGCGGAATTACGGCTGGCCCGGGCGGAAGCCGAGGAAAAACGTTACAAGGAACTTTTGGAACACCGTTACATTTCAGAGAGCGAATATGAGAACGTAAAAAACGCCTACTTAACCGCGCTCACCGCCCTGGAGATCATAACCCAGCAATTGGCTTCCGCCGAAAAAAACCTGGAACTGCTCCAGATCCAACTGGGACAAACAAAAATCCACAGCCCGATTGACGGCTTTATCCTGGAGACAAAGGTGACCCCCGGGATGAACCTGACCACCGGTACGGTCATCCTGAGCATGGCCCCATTGAGCCCTGTCCAACTCGTCTTTAATGTCGACCAAAGGGACGCGGCGCGGATAAAAAAAGGAAGCCCGGTGGAGTTCCAGACCGACGCCCTGCCCGGCCAGGTCTTTACCAGCCAAACCAACCAGTCCTCACCGGTCTATGACCCGCAAACCAGGAGTCTGACCTTCTCCGCCACCTTCCCCAACCAACCGGTCCGCCTGGAGCCGGGGATGTTCGGTACCGTCAAGGTGATTGTCGGGCAGAAGGAGAGGGCATTAACCGTACCCCAGGAAGCCCTGGTCACCCTGGAGAGACAAAACGGGGTCTTCGTGGTTGTGGAAGAGAACGAAGAGACTATCGCCAAATTCCAACCGGTTGCCACCGGTGGCATTGTCGGTAACCTGATTGAAATCACCTCCGGCTTAAGCCCGGGGGATCAAGTGATCATCATTGGCCAGGAGCGGCTGCGGCCAGGGGAGAAGGTGGAGATTATCGGCGACGACGCCCGGTAGTCCCCCTAAAACTTAAACCAGAGCGAAGGAGGCGGAGCATGAATATAACATCCTTCTGCATCCGACGTCCCGTTACGACCAGCATGTTCTTTCTCATCCTCGCCCTTCTGGGGTTTATCAGCGCCTCCAGGATGCCGATCGACCTTTACCCGGAAATTACTTACCCGGTGGTTAATATAAGCACCAGTTATTCCGGGGCCGGACCGGAAGAAGTGGAGCAACTGGTGACCATCCCCATTGAGCGGACGGTTTCCACCATTAACAACGTGCGCTCCATAACCTCCGTTTCCAGCGAAGGTTTCTCCCGGGTCTCCGTTTATTTCGATTGGGGGACCAACCTCGAAGAGGCCCTTAATGCTATCCGGGCCAATCTCGACCGGGTCAAACGGCGGTTACCGGAAGATGCCGACACTCCCTCGATTTTCCAGTATGATCCTTCGGCGGCACCGATTATGACCATCGGCCTCTCGGGCCATGTAGATCCGGCCCTCCTCAAGGAACTGGCCGAAGAAGAGGTCGCCTATTACCTGCAGAGAGCGGACGGGGTGGCCGCCGTTGATATCCGGGGCGGCCAAAGCCGGGAAATCCTGGTGGCTTTATCCCGGGACCGCCTGGCCGCCCTGGGAGTGACCATCAACCAGGTGGCTTCCGCCATCGCCAGTGAAAATACCCTGCAACCCGCCGGTGTCTTGGAAACCGGCACCGCCGAACTGACCCTGCGCACCCACGGTCAGATTGAAGAGATCGAAGAGATCAGGGATATCATCGTCGCCACCCGTAACGGGGTCCCCGTTTACCTGCGGGACCTGGGGACAGTGGAAGAACGCACCCGGGGTTACGAGTCGATCGTCCGGATCGACGGCATTCCAGGGATTGTCCTCTCCGTACAGAAACAGTCCGGTTCCAATACTGTGGCGGTCGCCGACGGCATCTACAAAGTCCTCTCTGAATTGCGCCAACGCTATCCCGACCTCAATATCCGGGTCCTAAACGACACTTCCACCTTTATCCGGGATTCGGTCGCCAATGTCTCGAATGCAGCCATTCTCGGCGCCTGCCTCGCCGGATTGGTCTTATTCTTCTTCTTACACAACATCCGGGCTACCCTGGTTGCCGCCGTGGTGATGCCCATCTCCATCCTCGCCACTCTCATCCTGGCCTACTGGGGGAAGATGACCTTGAACTCCATCTCCCTTGGGGGTTTGGCCCTGGGCGTCGGCATGCTGGTCGATAATACCGTGGTGGTTATTGATAATATCTCCCGGAAGCTGGAGAATCCGGAGTTCCTCCCGGCCGAGGCCGCCCTGGAGGGGACGCAAGAGATGACCTCAGCGATCACCGCTTCCACCCTCACCACCGTCTGTGTCTTTTTTCCCCTGGTCTATCTCACGGGCCAGACCGGGATTGTCTTCAGCCAACTCTCGTATATGGTCATCTTCTCCTTGCTCTGCTCGTTGCTGGTGGCGGTGACCCTCACGCCCATGCTGAGCGCGCGGTACTTCCAAAACAACAATAACAATACGGAAAAACCGCGCAGCCGCTTTGCCGCTTTTTCCACCCGGCTGCAGGAGCAATGGACCGGGTCTTACCAGCGGTTTTTAGATAGATGCTTGCAAAGGAAAGGGCTGGTCGTTGCCGTTACTGTTCTGGTCTTCGCCGCCACCTTGCTCCTCTGGCCGTTTATCGGGACCGAACTCATCCCCGAGACGGACGAGGGGGTTATCAACATCCGCTTTAACCTGCCGCCCGGGGTAAAGCTGGAGGAGGCCGACATGGTGGCGCGGCAATTTGAGGAGATCATCACCGCCCTGCCGGAACTGGAGAACTACGAGATAACCGTGGGCGGCGGCCGGGGCAGCAGCAACCGGGGGAGCATAACCCTACGCCTGGTCGATGCGGGAAAACGTCGCCGGACAACCATGGACGTGGTCCGGGACCTCCAAAGGAAACTGATCTATCCCGGGGCGAGAATCCGGATTTTCGCCCG
>JAAYGG010000037.1 GCA_012727895.1 Bacillota bacterium | reverse complement strand
CTGCCGTCCAGGCAATTAAATCATTATCGCGGTAGAGTTGACGGTTGGCACGACTGGATTTCGTAATCTCGAGTACTTCCTCATTGGTGATGAGCGCTGTGGTCCACTCATCGTTATAGCGCAGATCCCCGCCAAACATCAATGGTGAACGGATCATCGCCCAGAGGGTCATCAGGGTAATCTGTTCATCTTTGGTAAACCGTGTGTACCGGTCGCCCCCGGCGCTTCTGATGCCAATTCTTCCTAGGGGGAGCATATCGGCGTCAGGCCAGTGCCCCGGCCCGATATAACCGCTCCAGGCGTCAGCCCGTTCGAACATGGCGGATAAATGATCCCAGCGATCCCAGAAATCATCGGTCATCCGCCAGAGATTGGCGTGTTTTGCCACATGCTCCCCTTCAGAGAGAGGGGTTGGCCCGGGTGAAAGGCTGAGGACCATTTCCCTGCCGGAGTTCCTGATGGCGTTGTGGATCAGCTCAATTTCACCACGGCGGTACGGGCGGGCGATATCATCAACTTTGACGTAGTCCACGCCCCACCCGGCATAGAGCTGGAACAGGGAATTATAATACTCTTGCGCCCCCGGTTTCGTGGGGTCAACCCCGTACATATCGGTATTCCAGTCACAGGTACTACCGGTATCGGCAATATCGGCGGCAGTATAATTTCCCCCTAAAATCGCGGTCTTTTGGGATACGGCCTGGCGGGGGATACCCCGCAGGATATGAATGCCGAATTTCAGTCCTAAGCTGTGGATATAATCCCCCAAAGGTTTAAACCCCTTGCCCCCGGCAGCGCTGGGAAAGCGGTTTTCCGCCGGCAACAACCGGGAGTATTCATCCATGACCAGTGGGGCATAGGCGTTATACTGGTCGCTTTTGGCGTTTGGTTCATACCACTGAATATCTACCACCACATATTCCCAACCGTATTCTTTGAGGTTTGCCGCCATATACGCGGCATTGGCCCTGACTTCATCTTCCCGTACACTTGCGCCGTAACAATCCCAACTGTTCCACCCCAGCGGCGGGGTTTGTGCCACCTGTTTTGCCATGTTTCCATCCTCCTGAGAGAAAACAAATAGATTCATAGACAGTAAAAAGGCTCTTGCTCCCGCGTTCGCGGAGACAAGAGCCTTTTACCTGCCAAACGCCTATAACCGGAACTTCGCCGCCAGCAGGTCCTCCGGGCGGGATGAACCGCCGGCATAGGCCGTGTATTCCATCTTCTCGATCTCCCATGCTTTTTTCTCCGGGTTATACCAGGCAAGATCGGCGTATTTGACGGGGATGGCGACCCGCTGTTTCTCCCCGGGCTGCAGGAAGACCTTTTTGAACCCCTTCAACAACTTCACCGGCCGGTCAACAGCGGATTGCTCCAGCCCGATGTAGACCTGGGCCACTTCCGCCCCGGCCCGGTCGCCGGTATTCTCCAGGTCGAAGGAGACGGTAAGCGCATCGTCGCCCGTTTCCACCTGGAGATTGCTATAGGCGAAAGTGGTGTAACTCAGCCCGAAGCCAAAGGGGAAAGCCGCGGGCAAGCCCTTTTTATCAAAGAGGGTGTAACCATGGTAGTAGCCATAGTCAATGGCATCGATGCGGTCCTTAAAGAAAGGCAGGTCCGCTTCGTTCACCGGGATGGTAAACGGCAGCTTACCGCTGGGATTGACCTCGCCGAAGAGGATCCGGGCCAGGGCATGGCCCCCCTCCATCCCCGGGTACCAGGCCATCAGGATTGCCGCCGGCTTCTCTTTCCATTCTTCCATAACAATGGCGCTGCCGCCGATTAAGACGACAACGGAATTCCTGTTGAGCGGGGTGACCGCCTCGATCAGCTTGAGGTCCCGCTCATAGAGGGTCAGCCGCTGCCGGTCGCCGCCGGGCGCCTCCTCTCCCCATCTGGGCCCGCTTCCTTCATCCGTGTTGTAAATCTGTTCCCCTTCTTCATTTGGGCGGTAACCGGCGATGATAACCACGGCGTCGGCGGTACGGGCGGCTTCCGCTGCTTTTTCCAGGTCTTTACCGTCACAGTGGATGACGGCCTCTTCGCCCAGATACGCCTTGAGCCCGTCCAGGATGGTGACGATATAGGGCGGGCGGACACAGCTGCTGCCGTAGTCCCCGATGTTGGGGGCGGTGGCCAGTTCACCGAGGACCGCCAGTTTTTTGATCTTTCCTTTTTCTAAAGGCAGAAGCGGCCGGCTGCCGGCGGCAGGCTGGTTCTTCAAAAGCACCATGCTGCTTTCTGCTGCTTTTTTTGCCAGTTCCCGGTGTTCCCGGCAGGCGATTAATTCCTTGGGGTACTCCTGCGGGTCGGGGGCAAGGGTGAATTTCAGCACTGTTCTGATGATCCGGCGTACCGCCTCGTCAATGGTGCTTTCCGCGACCAAACCCTGGCGGACGGCTTTTTCCAATTTCTTCCCGTAGAAATTGGTGTTGGGCATCTCAATATCCAGGCCGTTGTTGGCTGCTTTCGCCGTATCCCTGACACCCCAGAAAAAGTCGGAGATGACAAAGCCGGTAAAGCCCCATTCGTTTTTCAAAATATCCTTCAACAGGTAGCTGTTTTGACAGCAATACTCGCCCCGGAACTTGTTGTAGGCCCCCATCACCGAGGCCGCCCCTTCGTCAATACACCGTTTAAAGTGGGGCAGGTAGACTTCGCGCAGGGTCCGTTCGTCCATGCGCACATCCACCCGGAAACGGCTGTTTTCAATGCTGTTGGCGGCATAATGCTTGATACAGGCCATCACGTTATGTTTCTGGACACCCCGGGTCAGGGCGGCGCCCATCTCCCCCAGGAGATGCGGGTCTTCGCCGTAGGTTTCCTGGGCCCGGCCCCAGGCAGGGTGGCGCAAGAGGTTGATACATACCCCGCCGAAGTAGTTACCGTCGTGGGCGCGGATCTCCCGCCCAATGGCTTCACCGATCTCCGTCTCCAGTTCCGGATCCCAGCCGGCAGCCCGGGCCATGGCCACTGGGAAACAGGTGGAATGGCCGCAGACCACGCCGCGGGGGCCGTCGCAGAATTTGACCGGCGGGATCCCAAACCGCCGGGAACCACCGGCGACCCACGGGTGGTAGTTGTACTTGTAACCATCGAGCTTAAAGCGGAGCATATTTTTGTTGCTCCCCGACATAAAACGGATCTTCTCTCGCAGTGTCAAGCTGGCGAGGATCTCCTCTGTCACCCGGTTAATCTCCTCTCCGCTCATCCCCGGGTACAAACGGATTTTAGCCGTTTTTTTCAGTTTCAATCAATACCTCTCCTTCCTGTTTGTTGGTTGTTGTTATGTTGTTGGTTGTTCTTAAGGGGCGGCATAATTCTGGTGCGGTATGGCGAGAGCGCCTGCGGGCGCGTTTTCCCGGGATATGGATGGGGGCGCAAAAAAAGCGCCAATGATCCCTTCTACGTAAGAGGAAAAACTCCTTGCGCAATCCGGCAGGGGAGAAATTTTTCACGATTCTTAACATATAATATTTCCTGGGATTACCGAAAGGGATTTTCCGTAAGAACCAGAAATAATAGAGAAAGAAGGGCCGGCGCACGGGTACGGGCCCAAGGCTTTTGGAGGATAATTGCCAATGAAAGAGACACGGGTTGTCATTATCACCGGCCTTTCCGGGGCGGGAAAATCGGAAGCCATGAAGGCCTTTGAAGATTTGGGTTTTTTCTGCGTGGATAATCTTCCCCCTGTTTTAATCCCTAAATTTGCGGAACTATGCGCACAAGCGGGCGGGAGAATTAATAAAATAGCATTGGTCGTTGATGTACGGGGGCGGGATTTCTTTAAGAGTGTCACCTCCTCCTTGGAATTTTTGGAGGAGGCCGGGTTTGTTTACGAGATCCTGTACCTGGAAGCCAGGGAAGATGTTTTGGTCAGAAGGTTCAAGGAATCCCGGCGCCGGCATCCCCTTACCCCCGAAGGGGGAATTCTTGAAGGGATCCGGGAAGAAAAGGTAATGCTCTCCGAGTTGAAAGGGAAGGCCACCATGATCCTGGATACCACGGATTTGAGCGTACGGCAGCTCCGCGAGAGGATTGCCGGGAGATTCGGTCCTTCCCGGGAAGAAAAACTCTTGATTACCCTGGTTTCCTTCGGCTTTCGCCACGGAATCCCCCTCGATGCCGATTTGGTTTTTGACGTCAGGTTCCTCCCCAACCCGAATTACATTGACCACCTGCGGGAGTTGGACGGTAACTCTCCGGAGGTGGCGAAGTATGTTTTAAAATGGCCTGTTACCGCCAGATTCCTGGCAAAAACCCGGGATTTTTTGGCTTTTCTTATTCCACACTATATCAAGGAGGGGAAATCCCAGTTGATAATTGGGGTCGGTTGTACCGGCGGGCAACACCGTTCGGTAACCATCGCCAATCAGTTGGCTGATTTCCTCCGGGCCAAGGGTTACCAAGTGGCCGTAAACCACCGCGATTCCGGTGCAAGGGGGAGTAGTAATGCCCCGCTGGATTGACCTGCAGAAACTGGGCTTAGTCTGGATCGGCTGGTTCGTTTTTACCGTTTTTACGGTCTGTCTGGGTTTGTTCCTTTTTTTCACCCTTCCCGGTCCCGGCAAATGGTTGGGGCTTTTTTTCGTTGCCGGAGGGATGCTCGCCGGTGTTCTCCGGATCCGCCGGCTTTTTTGGCAGTTGGTGACCTGGATCCCTTCGCGGGCGCGCAAGGGCCAGAGTATGGGCTTCTGGCGGGAACTGATTAACGGCCCGCGGATTGTGGTCATTGGCGGGGGCACCGGTTTAGGCACCATTCTGCGGGGGCTCAAGAAGTTGACCGCCGACCTGACGGCCATTGTTACCGTTGCCGATGACGGCGGGAGTTCGGGCCGCCTGCGGCAGGAGTTTGGGATTCTTCCCCCCGGCGATATCAGGAATTGCTTGATTGCCATGGCCGATCTCGAACCGTTAATGGAGCAATTGATGCAATACCGCTTTAACGGTGACAATTGGCTTGCCGGGCATAATTTCGGGAACCTGTTTTTGACGGCGATGACCGGGATCACCGGCGATTTTGAGCGGGCTATTGAAGCCTCGTCCAAGGTTTTGGCGGTCCGGGGAAGGGTCTTCCCCGCTACCCTGGAAAATGTCAATATCTATGCGGAACTGGATGACGGTTCGGTAGTGAACGGCGAGTCCACCATTGGCCATAGTCACCGGCCGATCCGCCGGGTTTTCCTGGATCCCCCGGACGCCGCCGCGTTGCCCCAGGCGGTCAAAGCCATCCACCAGGCGGATGTTGTACTTTTGGGCCCGGGCAGCCTCTATACCAGTGTGATCCCGCCGCTGCTGGTGAAGGATATTGCCGAGGCCTTACGACGGACCAAAGCCCCGAAGGTCTATGTCTGCAACGTCATGACCGAACCGGGTGAAACCACCGGCTACACGGCTTCCCGGCATTTGCAGGCGATTATTGAGCATACCGGGGGTAATTTCATCAATTATGTAATCATTAACGACCAGGAGGTCCCGGAGAAGGCGCGGGAACTTTACGCCCGGGAAGGGGCGGCTCCGGTGGTTGTGGATAAAGAGGAGGTAGCGCGTTTAGGTTCCGTGGCGATTACCGCCCCCTTGCTGCAGGCCAACAGCTTGGTGCGGCATGATGCCGATCGTCTGGCCCGGCTTTTAGCCGGCTTGCTGCGGGCGACGGCAAGGAGGGATTTTTCCATACCCCGTTTCCGCAAAGCCCGTTTCCGGCGGGCTTTTGCCCGTTGGCGCCGGCTGGTTGCGGGGTTGGTTACCCTGAATCTGCGGGCCGGGGAGACACAGGTTTTCCCGGATTCCGGCAGCGGCCGGAACCAGCCGGCCTTATTGCCGTTTGCCTCTCACAAAATAGAAGGACGCCTCCAGCCCGGGTGCGAGGTTTTCCATTTTCCCCGGGGGAAAAAAGGCCTGCCGGAACGGGTCTCCGCCCTTCCGGGTATTCGCCCGGAAGAGACCGTGTATTTCGCAATTTACTTGGGGAAACGTCCCACCGGCGGCTACAAGATCACACCGGTCAGCGTTTCCCTGGAAAAATCCCGCTTGTCCGTGAAGTACAGGGAGGAACACCCGGCAACCGCCTCCCTTGTCAGCCAGGCCTTTTCCTATCCGGCCCTGCTGATCACCGTGGAAAAAAGGCTTCTCCCCACCGGGGACCTGCTGGTGGTTTTTGAGGAGGAAGGAAGCGGGAGGAGAGAGGAGAAGAAAATCCGCCTGTAGT
>JAAYGG010000162.1 GCA_012727895.1 Bacillota bacterium | reverse complement strand
GCTTTGTTGACCCAGAAGTTTTGTGTCAAAGGGGTAATCGCCGCCCATTTTGGGGAGGCAAGGACAAAAACCTCGATGGAAGAGAGTTTCGCCGAGATCCAAAGGGTCCTCGGTATGATATCGACTCACGGTTCATCCTGGAGGATTTCTATGCCAAATTGCGGATCTTCGCGGATGCGCAGTGAAAAAAGGCCGGGTTGATATGTTTCCCATGGGCGGTTTGAAACAAAATATAGGAGAGCATAAGAGAGGGTTGTATTGAAGAACTTAAAACCGGCTTTAAAGCTGATAACGGTCTTCTATTTGTTCATTGCCGTATTGCCCGGGTGTTCCCTTAGAAAAAACAACCGGGTATTCACGGCCGTCCTCTCCGATGAAGTGGCGGAACGGGCGCTGGCATATGCCCTGGATAAGGTTGGCTGCCCCTACGTGTGGGGAGGACAAGGCCCTGACGAGTTCGACTGTTCGGGGTTGGTTATCTGGGCTTACACGGAAGCATACCCCAGATTGAAACTGCTCAACCAAAACCAGGAAGTGGTATATGATGTCACTGCGGATGAATTATGGAGGTATAATGTTCTCCACATTTTGCCCGGAGAGATGAGAAAAGGAGACCTTGTTTTTATTACGAACACAACAGAGAAGATTACACATGCCGGTTTATTTATCCGGTGGATAGATGAGGATACTTTTGAATTCGTAAATGCCTCGTCTTTTTTTATGGAAGTGGCTGATGATACCTGGCCCCTGCAGGGAATTAAGAGAGAGCAATGGTTTGCCGGGGCGGGGCGAATGAAGACTGTTTTATAAGAAATTATAGATTATGTTCTTATTTGTGAAAATTTTGGCGGTTTTTTGCAGGAAAAACTTCCCGGGTAAAGAAAGGAAATTCTGTATCCGACAGGAGCTTTGCCGCAAGGGGTGATCTTGCAATCTCTGATTCTTTGTTCAGGAGAGGACAACTATATTGGACAAGGGGGAGAAGTGATGGAAGACCGGGCGAACCTGGAAAAAAAACATGAGAACGGTTCAGGCTGGTTTAGGACGATTGCCGTGTTGTCCCTTATTAATATGGTCATTGTTTTTGCCGAGTGGAACGTAATGTTCCCCGTTGGTCTGGGAACCGCGCTTTATGGGGCGTCGTTATACGCTTATGCTCCGGAACATCCATATGAGAATGCCGTAAGGTTTGTCGCCCTCTTCTTTTTATTGCTCAGTCTGGTCATAATCGGGCTCCTCTTTTTCTTTGGGAAAAAGGCGAAAGAAGGAAAGTCCTGGGCATATATTACTGGGATGATAATTTATTTTGGCGACGCCCTGCTCTGTGCCTGGCTGGAAGATTGGATCAGTGTAGGTTTTCACGCCTGGGGGCTCTTTTCAATCTGGAGCGGGTTTTCCGCGCTAAAAGCCCTTAAGAACCTGGAGTCCCAAGAGACCCCTGAGACTCTGGAGCTTCAAGGGTAAAGCCCTCCATGGAGAGCCGGCCGGTGGCGGCCAGGAGCTTGATATATGCCAGGTAGAGGTTGGATTTCACCTGTTCGTACTGGACCTCCGCCTCATTCAGCAGGAGTTGGGCTTCAAGGACCTCCTTGGCTGAAGCCAGGCCGCTCCGGAACTTGGCCTCCACCGCATCCAGGTAGACCCGGTTATATTCCAACTGCAAGGAACTGCTGCCGATGCGGTTCTCCAGGTCCTTGTAGTTATAATAGGCCTCTTTCACCT
>JAAYGG010000161.1 GCA_012727895.1 Bacillota bacterium | reverse complement strand
GGTCGTCAATGACCAGGATCCGGTCAACCGACGGCCGTAAAAACCTCTCCCACTCAGCATCCAACGCATAGTGGTCAACGACCAGCAAAACCCCTGGCCGCTCCCGGGAATCCGCAAAGGAGGCCAGGATACTATCGACCATCAGACCGGCACCGTCTTCAGCCGGCCGTTGCCGTCTGAAGTAAAGGAGTGCCGGCTTCCGGGCGGCACGGAGAAATGCCGGCAGCCGGCGGGTTTTCCTCACCGGCCGGTGCTTTTTGATGACCGCTTCGGTCTCCTCCGCGTCCTGCCGCCAGTTCTGCCTGGCCCACTCCCAATAGCCCTCTTTGCCCAGAAACGGCGCGGGCAAGAGATGAACAGGAAACCCCTTTTTCTCAACGTAATCGTATAAGGCTCCGGGCAACCGGCGGCAGATAAAAAGGACCGGAACGCCTCTTTGCCGCAGTTCCCCGGCGAGGGTCAGCAAACGCATCAGGTGCCCGGTACCCATCTCTTCCGACGAATCTACACGGATAAAGGCATTAATCATCGGTTCTGCCTTATTACTCATTGGTCTTGCCTCATTAATCACCGGTTTTGCACCGGTTTCTGTTTGATATGGGCGTTAATCCTCTCCCACTCCGGGTATTTCGCCAGCAGCCGAAGGCAATCTTCCAAAGTAAATCCGGGGTTTTCTGGGTAAAGGGCGGTAATGATCTTTTCGATTAGTTGGAAGTCTTCCTCCGTATCCACGGTCCACCGGTACCTGCTATAGTCCTGGTGGTATTCGACACCCCCCAGGCGGTACCGTTCCGGATGGTTCTTAATGAAGATCGTCACATGCTCCCGTTCCGCTTCCCGCCGGGCCTCCCGGTAGGACTCTTCCAGGGCCCGGAAGGAAAAGACTTCCGTGTCCATGCCCCGCGGGTAGGTTCGCCGCCGGACATTGGAGACATAGTCATACTCTCCTGCGTGGTCCAGGTAGAACCGGAAGACCTGATCAACCACGGCCGGGTCGATGAGGGGACAATCGGCGGTGATCCGCGCCACGGTCTCCGCCCCGAATTCCCGGGCCGCCAGGTAATAGCGGGCCAGCACATCCTCTTCCGGCCCCCGGAAAAAGGGAACCCCCAAGCGCCGGCAGAGGGCGACGATGGGTTCGTCTTGCTCTTTATCGGTGGTGGCCACCACCACCAGATCGCTCAAGCGCACCCGGGCGAGCCTCTCCAGTTGGTATTCAAGGAGCGGCCTGCCCAGCACCTCCCGGAGGACTTTCCCCGGTAGCCGGGTGGAGCCCATCCGGGCTTGTACAATGATGACGTTCCTCATTTCCTTCACCAGCTTTTATATTAAAACTCACCTGTGTAATCCGGTCGAAAGAGGTATCCGCATCCCTTTCACCTTATTGAGCAGATAACTTTTGTACTGAACGCAAATTAATCCCCAGCTCAATTAGGCGGTAGAGCAAATCCAAAGCGTAAAGCAGCGTAATGCTGTAAATAATCCATTCTTTAAAAGGTGTGAAAAGTAATACGGTAGTTATTACGCTCTGGGTCGAAAGATCCATGCCGAGGATAATTCCCCGTTCCATCAGGTATTTTTTTATTCCCCACCGCTTAAACTCTTTTAAGCGGCGGATTTGGGGCACGATGATGAAAGTGGCAACTATCCCATAGACATTATGGACCAGCAGGTAAAAGAGGAGCCAGTACCAGTCCATCCCAAGCTTGATTGCCAGAACAACGAAGAAAATATTATAAAAAAACCTGTCGCTTATCTGGTCAAGGATCTTTCCCCACGGAGTACAGAGATTTTTGTACCTGGCCAAATTCCCGTCCAGGATATCCAAGAAAAGATATACCTGCACCAAAAGTGCAGCGGTCTTGTGGTGTTCTCCCCAGATCAAGAAGCAGGCAATAACGGCGTTTATGATGTTGGACACCGTAACCATATTCGGTGTAAGAAAAGTCCTGTCCAAAAAGGGCAACAATTTGACAACCTGGTTGGTATAAATTCTTTCCGCCCAATAAAACTCCCGGCGTTTAAGGGAGAATTGTCCGTGCGCGCTATTCATTTTGCTCATTGGACTCCTCTGTTGCCGCCGCCGGAGGCTCCGAAAACAAACTGACTGCGACCTCCCAATCGGCCGGGAAATCCACCTCAATACACCGGTACTCTGAAATATTCACCACCTTAAACCTCTTCCCTCTTTCAAGCATTAATTCAATACCTTTTTCAAAGTAATCTTCATCAGCTGCTTCTTGTAAAGCTTTTTTAAAAGAGATCAGGTCTTCGCGGGAAACCCGGTTGATTCCCACCGCTTCTCCCTGGGGATTGGCCACCTGCTTACTGATCTCAAGTAAAAAACCGTTTTTATCCGCCCGGTATTTAACCTCTTCCTCCCCGCAGTGGGCGGAGTTGACAGCCACAGCGTTCCCCTTGTTTTTTACAAGCAATTTAAGAACCTGCTTGTCAAAAACAACATCACCGTTCATCCACAGGATGTCGTCGTCAAGATCTTCTACTGCGCAGAGGAGACTCTTCGCGGTATTTGTTATATAGAACAAGGGGTTGTACTTATAAAGAACACCGGGGAAGTACTCCATGATAAACTCTTTTTTAAACCCAACCACAACTATGATCTCGTTTATCCCGCACTCCCGCAGGATCCTGATCTGCCGTCCCAGGATCATCTCACCATACGGCAGTCGCGACAAGCATTTAGGAAAAGGTTTTCCCAAGCGCGAGCCTACCCCGGCCGCCAAAATGATCGCTTTCATACTTAAACCTTCTTTCCTTAATCATATACGGTCAAAATCTGCTCTTCCTTAAGACCGTATGAGAGCAACTGATTATAAATCTCGTGCCACCATGCGGAAGCAATGATCACGTTGGTTTTTTCCGCTTCTTTCTTCAAT
>JAAYGG010000160.1 GCA_012727895.1 Bacillota bacterium | reverse complement strand
CACTCCCATACCTCCCCGGTGCCTACCCTAGGTAATTCAACGTTCAGGGGCGGACTTTGTTCCGGAATCCCCGGTTGTTTCTTCTTCATTCTCCTTGTTCTCCATGGTCTCCTCGGTAACGATTTTAATCGTCACTTGTTTCTCGCCAAGCAAATAATAACCGGTGGGAAACGTCCACTTCTTACCGGAAGAAGATTCGCCGTTATCGTCGCCGGGATCTTCCGGCGCGTAGAGCGGGTAAGCCTCCATCACCAGGTCGCTGTTGGCCGGACGGGCAAGAAACTTCTTCACCAGTTCTTCCAGGGAAGTAACGGCTTCCAAATCTCCCAACCCATCTCCAGCGTCCATCGCCGGTATCTCCCCGGCTTCTTCCTCTTCTTCCCCCACGGTCATCTTGTAGCTGCTGCCGTGGGCGGAAATTATCCATTCTCCGGGGGGGAAATCCTCCGGGATCGTTATTTCCAACGGGATCTTCACTTCTTCCCCACGGAAGGGGAGGAGCACCCCGGTCGCAGTAAACTCCTCCCCGGGAGAAAACTCTTTCTTGGGCAGGTCAAGCCTGGTTAACCTGGCGCGCAAGCGCTCCGCGGTGACCTCAACGCCCACCGTGATCTCATCGATCTTTACCGGCACGAACTCATTGCCCGCCAGCAACTGCAGGAATCTGCCGATTTCATAAATTGCAACAACAGCGATATCTTCTCCATAATAAATATTCTCCCGTTCAATCGGAGGGAGGTTTTCACCGGTCACTGTAAAACGGACCGTGGCCGTACCGGGCCCGATCCGGTCCAGGGTCCGGTCGATAAAACTCAAAACCCCCGCCAAGGCCAGCCCGGGCAAAATCCGCTCATCGCGGATGGCCTGAAAACTATACTCTCCTTCCCGGCCGGTCTCCTTATCCAAGACCCGTGTTGATATCTTAACCATTTGCGGTGTCGTACCCAGTTCACCGGCAACGCCGGCGCCCCGGTCCCTGGTCACCCGGGCCCGGGCGGGAAACGCCGTTCCCAGTTTAAAGGCCATCATCTCACTGTGGATCACATCGTGGATATAGGCCCCTCCCGCTCCATACTCCACAATACCCCGGTTTAAAAACGGGTGCCCGAAGCCAAGAAAACGCCGCTTTTCAATCCAGGTGATCGTGCCCAAGGCCGCCACCTGGTAATCGCCGTCGGCTAAAAGCACGGAAAAAGAGCTGCCGGGTTGGAAATTCCGTTCCCCGCCGTTCTTCCTCTTCACCCGCGCCTGTGAACCGCTGGCCACCGGCACCAGATTCCCCGGTAAACCGGATGAAAGCAAGCGAAAAGCCCGCGGGTTCGGGTCGGAGAGCAAAAGCGGTGTGGCCACCGGACGGGCCTGCAGGAAAAGGTCGCCGGTGTTCTCCTCCCCGAAAACCACCCCTTTAAACCCGGCCAGACCGCCGCTTTGAAAATAATAAACCTCCCGGGACAGGTTGGCCGGTTCATCCCAGAGCTTCAACATGTCTTCGATAGGAGTCACCAGGCCGTAACGGGGATCGGCATTTTGAAAACCGTAACCGACCGCCCCGGCCAGCCGGTTTTCAATAAAAACGGGGCTGCCGCTCATCCCCGCGGAAATGCATGGCCCCTCGCTGCCGCCCAAAAATTTAACGAGGATAAAGTTGCGGACCGCCCCGCTCCCTTCGACCACCCCAACAATCTCCACAGGGAAAGATTCGATCTTCTCCCCTTTGAAGACCGTATAACACTCGCCTTTCATCCCGGGCTTAATCTCCGCCAGCGGGATAAAATTGGGCGCCGTCACACCCGGCGTCTCCGTGAAAACAAACGGTAACAGCAACAAGAGGAAGAAAAACCAGCCCCGATGGAATGATCTCATGTCCAACCATCCCTTATATTTTACTTAACCCGCGGCATCACCGTGCATCCGCATGGATAACAATTAACTATTCTTTTTCCTTCCCGGAATCTCCTCCTTACAATCTCATAATCGGCAATCTTCCGGGAGAAATCCACCGGGGTTTTATTTTGTCAAAAGCTCTTCATAATTGGTAAGGACCCGGGAAACATAGAACCTGGTCTCCCGCGGCCATTCATCATTTCTTGCGATCCGGGTCGGACCCGCATTATAAGCGGCCAATGCCAGCGGTACCGAGTTAAACCGGTCCAGCATCTCCCGGAGATACGCCGTGCCGCGGTCGATGTTGGGACGGGCTTCGCGCCAGTCAAACCCGTTGATTTTATCCGGCATGATCTGTGTCAGACCGCGGGCGCCCTTCCGGGAAACGGCGGTCCTGTGGAACCCGCTTTCCGCAGCGATCAGCGCGGTAATCAACCGCGGGTCAACCTTATGTCGTTCACTGGCTTCCAGTATCCCCTGGATAATCTCGTCCAGATCCGCCTGGGGAAGCGCGGGCTGGTAAGTACGGATAAATGACTCCATCTTTAAAAGCAAGGGGTTTTCTTCTGCTACCGGTTGCGGTGGTTGGGGAGCTGACAAGGGCAGGGAGCAAAGGAATATCCCGCCCAAGGTATAAAGAACCACCACCAACAAGCGATCACCCATGAATTTGACTCCTTTCTCCAGTGCGCGACAACGCGCAGGAAATGAATAAGTCGCCCCAATTTTATGTTTGGCTTCCACAGAGATCAAGAGCCCGCCGGGGGCTGCCGGTCAAGAATAAGGGGAAAAAAATCCTTCCGGGGCGCCAAATCTTCCCCGGTCCAAAATTATGCCTGCTTTTCCCGGCCTATGCCGGTTTTTCCCCCTTTATCCCCACCAAGAAAAACCCCCCTGCTAAAAGGGGGAGAAATCATGTTGCGAAAAAGATAACTTTCCGTAAAACCTTGAAACAAATATGTAAAGGGAAAGAATGGCGCTGTTTCGGGAGAAAGGAAGGATACCTTCCCCCTGCCGTCAGGGCGGCGGGAACTCCTGCACCGGCCGGCGGACCAGAGCCCGCCGCATAAACTCTCCCCAGTACAAGGCGGCTGTTCCGCTCCCCAGCACCTGGCTGCCGAGGCGAAGCGGGGAGCGGTCATCGTTCCCGATCCACAGAACCGCCAGCAAATCCGGGGTGTAACCAACAAACCAGGCATCCGTATTCTCGCTGGAAGTACCGGTTTTACCTGCAGCCGGCCGCCCCGGGTTCGCCTGGACACCGGTCCCGCCGGTGATTACCTCCTGCATCATTCCGGTAACCACCGCGGCTGTCCGCGGCTGGAGTACTTGTTGCCGGCGGAGGCGCCCCCGCCGGAGTTCCCGCCCGCTGCTGTCCTCCACCCTTAAGATACCGGTAGGCTCCGACCGGACCCCGCCGCCGGCCAGCGGCGTATAGGCTGCCGCCAATTCCAGGGGAGTGACCCCCTGTGTCAAACCGCCTAAAGCCAAAGGCGATAAAGCCCGGTCGTTCCTCCGGCCTTCGCCAACCAGCGGCAGGCCCATCCGGGTGAGAAAGGCAAAGACACGGTCAACACCCATCTCGTGGACGATACGGACTGGGACCGTATTCACCGATTCGGCCAGGGCCTGCCAGAGGGGGATGACCCCCCGGTAACGCTGATCGTAATTCTGCGGCCGCCACTCCCGGCCGTTAACCGTATAGACCACCGGTTCGTCGATGACCCGGGTATCCCGGTCGTAACCTTCCTCTTCCACCGCGGCCGCAAAAACCAGGGGTTTCACAGCGGAGCCAATTTGCCGCCGGGCTTGCGTCGCCCGGTTAAACTGGGAATACCGATAATCCCGCCCGCCGACCATGGCCAGGATCTCCCCGGTTTTCGGGTCTAAGGCCACCAGCGCGCCCTGGGGCCCCTTTTTTTCATCGCCAGGGAGTAGAGATATAATCTCCTCGGCTGTTCTTTGGATAAAAAGATCGATTGTACTATAGATCCGCAAGCCACCGCCCCGGATATACCGGGCCGACCACCCGTATTCCCCGGCCAGAACTTCCTGGAGATAATCGGCAAAATAACCGCCGCGGGTCATCCGTTCCGGCGCCTCCTTCACCCCCAGGGGCGCCTCCTTCAGTTCCTCCAGTTCCCTGGCGGTCAAGATCCCCTGTTCTTTCAGGCGGGTAAGGACCAGGTTTCTCCGGTCTTTCGCCCTTTCCCTGTTGCGGAAGGGAGAGTAATATTCGGGGCCCCGGATCAACCCGGCCAGTAATGCCATTTCCGCGGTGCCGAGCTGGTCGATACCCCGGCCGAAATAAAAACGGGCCGCGGCTTCAACCCCGTAGACGCCGTGGCCGAAATAGATATCGTTCAAGTAAAACTCCAAGATTTCGTCCTTTGTGTACTCCCGCTCAATCTGTACGGCATAACTAATCTCCGCCAGTTTACGCCGGACTGTCCTTTCCTGGGACAAAAGGAGATTTTTCGCCAGTTGCTGGGTGATCGTACTGCCACCCTGCACCTGCCGGCCCCTGCGCAGGTTCTGGTAGAAGGCGCGGACAATTCCCCACAGATCAAACCCGCGGTGTTCATAAAAACGCTGGTCTTCCAGGATAATAACGGCCTTCCGGAAAAGGAACGGGATCTTTTCCAGGGGAAGCCAGATCACCCGGGCGGGGCTGAGGGTGGTGATGGTTTCCCCGTTCCGGTCGTAAAGGACCGAAGCCCGGCGGTTCTCCGCCAAGAGTAGGTGGATATCGGTCTCCCCCACCCAGGGGTTGTAAATAAGGAAGACGAGCAGGCCCAGTCCGGCCAGGAAAAAAAGGACCAGCAACCACCGGAACCGGTTGAGCAGGAGACGCGCCCGCACCCGCGGGAACCGGTCTTTTTTTTCATCGCTTTGTCCAGCAACGCCCAAGGCAGAAGATAACCCCTTTCACGCCTATTATCCCCTGCCCGCCGCCGGTTCTTGCACCTTTTGCACGCCTTCCCGCCCAGGAAGCGCT
>JAAYGG010000159.1 GCA_012727895.1 Bacillota bacterium | reverse complement strand
CACTGGGGCACGTGCTGTATCCCGTTTCCCGTCTCCGCTCTTGTCAAGTATCTGCGAGGCCGCACGCGAGTCACGAAATTCCGGATGACCTGCCACGCGCCATCTGTTACTTACCACTACTATAGTAAGGGATGAAGCTCCGAGGCCCTCTGGTTGTAAACCCCGTTAGGTCCCTATTGGGAAGAGGGGCTTATTTATTTGGAAAGAATACGGGAGGGTAGACTTTGGGAGAATTTGTGGAAGTTGTATTAGTCACCGGCAAGGAGAAGAAAGCCTTGCGGGTGCGCCGGGGGGTACCGCTCCTGCAGGCCCTGGCTGAAGCCGGCGTTAAGGTGGAGCTGCCCTGTGGCGGCCAGGGAATTTGCGGCGGTTGCCGGGTGTTGATGAAGGGGGAACTTCCCCCGCCTACCCCGGAAGAAGCGGAGTTTTTCTCCAGCCAAATGCTGGCGCAGGGTTGGCGCCTGGCTTGCCAGACCTCGCTGCCGGGGGATACCGAAGTCTACCTGCCGGGCAGGGAGAGCCTGCCGGATACCCGGTTCAGCCCGGCTTTGAAAAGGGATGGAAAAAGCCCGGTCGGAGCCGCAGTGGACCTGGGGACCACCACTTTAGTTCTGACCTTGGTCGATCTGGAGAGCGGCCGGCGGCTGGTGACGGTTACCGGTTTGAACCCCCAGACGGCGGTGGGAGCCGACTTGATCACCCGGATCCAGCATGCCTTATCCGGAGAAGGCCGGGATAGATTACAAGAAATGCTGGTCTCCGGCATAAACATATTAATTGAAGAGGCTGCCGCCAAAGGAGGAGTCGCCCCGGAGCAAATCAGGGTGGTCTCCGTGGTGGGCAACTCCGTTATGCACCATTTGTTCCTGGGGCTGCCCGTGGCCAGCCTGGGCCGGACGCCGTTTGCCCCTTTCAGTAAAGAACCGCACCGGACCGAAGGAGAAAAAATAGGTTTGGCCGTGCATCCCCGGGCTGAGGTCTACCTTGCCCCCCTGTTGGGCGGGTTTGTCGGCGGGGATGCCGCCGCCGCTTTATATGCCTCCGGTTTGGCGGCCCGGCCGGGGAAAGGGTTGCTGGTGGACCTTGGTACCAACGGGGAGATTATTCTTACCGGCGGCGGAGGGGTCTGGGCGGCATCAACCGCTGCCGGCCCGGCCTTTGAGGGCCAAGGGATCGCCTGGGGGATGCGGGCGGCGCCCGGGGCAATTACCGGGGTAAAAACAACCGGCGATGAGTGGCACTTGGAAACCCTGGGCGGGGTTGCCCCCCTTGGGATCACCGGTTCCGGTTTGATTGCCCTGGTTGCCACCTTGCTTAGAGCCGGGTTGCTTTCCCCGGAAGGGCGACTGAAAAACCCGGAGGAAATACCGGATTTACCGGAAGTTATCCGTGGTCGCTTGCGGGCCGGGGAGAACGGTCAAGAAGTGCTGATCGATAGAGAGAGCGGCGTAACCATAAACCAAAAGGATATCCGCCTTTTGCAACTGGCCAAAGGGGCGGTGCGGGCGGCGGTCGACTCCCTGCTGGACGAGGCAAAAGTGACCCCGGAAGAACTGGAAGTCATTTTGCTGGCGGGCGCCTTCGGCAGCGGCCTTGACCCCTCCGCCCTATTACGGATCGGCCTTTTGCCCCGGGTGCCGGCGGCGCGGATAAAATTCATCGGTAATGCGGCATTGGAAGGGGCAGTGCAGGCCTTGCGGCCGGAGTCCAGAAGCGAACTGGAACGCCTGGCCGGGAGGGTCCGCCATATTTCTTTGGGAAAGAGGGAAGATTACCAGGATAAGTTTGTCACCGCGTTGCTTTTCCCCGATGATGCCGGTGGCGGTTTCTAACAAGGCTTTTTGAGATCTTTATCCCCTTTATCTATTGGCATAGATGGCTCCCGGAACGCATTATTCATGCCCAAGGATACCCAGTAATCTCCGGCAACCACCATGCATACCCCGTACTAATAATCCCCGGTAATCACCGGGTATACCCAGTTCGGGTAATCTCGGCAACCTTTTTCCCGTTTATTCCCCGGGTGATTGGAGGTGATGGAATGACGACACGCACACGCATGCTGGCGGTTGCTCTTTTTTTTCGTTGCGGTAGTCCCGTTCCTTCTGCGGCAGACCGGCCCGGAAGATTCTGAAAGCCGGGGCGCTTTGCATCCGGCTGTGCCGGCGGTGCACCGGTCCGGCCTCCTTCTCGAAGAGGCACGGGAGGGAGAGAATCCGCCGGCCCCCAGCCCAAATGGGGAAAAACCAGCTCTACGAGAAGGAAGCCGTCCTTCCGGTCCGGCCGGCCCGGCCGGAGAAAAACGTTCTTCCAGCCCACACGGGGGAAACCGTTCTTCCGGTCCGGGCGGAGAAAAACATCCTTCCGGTCCCCATGGGGAAAACCATCCGGCTTCCAGGCCGGTGCGGGAAAAGCCTTCCCGGCCCCTCCCTTCTTCTCAGGAAAAAGCCCCGGCAGCAGAGGACCAATCCTACCTGTCTTTAGTGGTCCCGGTGGACGGGGCCCGCTTGACTTCGCCTTTTGGTCCGCGGGGCGGGGGGATGCATTGGGGGATTGATCTTGCCGCTCCGGAGGGGAGGCCGGTGCGGGCGGCAGCCGCCGGCAGGGTAGTTTTTGCCGGTTGGAACGGGGCGTATGGCCTGTTGATCATTTTGGAACATAAAAATTTCCGTACATATTACGCGCATAATTCCTCTTTGCTGGTGGAGAAAGACCAGCAAGTTGCCGCCGGTGAAATTATTGCCGCCGTGGGACGGACCGGGCGGGCCACCGGCAGTCACCTCCATTTCGAACTGGAGATTCAGGGGAGAAAGGTCAACCCCCTCCCTCACCTGACGCGGGTACCGGAAGCGGGGAAGGCCGGTCCGGGTGAAAACAGCTAGAAATTATAAAAAAAAAGAGAGAGTAAAAGGATACAGGGGAAAATAAGAAGTATTCTTTTTTTTTCTCCAAACAATAGCCAGGATAAGGATATACCCCTCTTGCTCCGGGGAGGGGTGTAATATACAATTAAAGTAAGGTCAGAAAAGGTCAAAAAATGGGGTGAAGATATGAGCTCTCTCTCTGACCTGATCGAACAGTATCTCCGGGAACAGTTGGCCAGAGCGGAAAGCATCGAGATCCAACGGAGGCAACTGGCGAGGATGTTCCGGTGCGTCCCGTCGCAGATCAATTATGTGCTGGAGACGCGCTTCAACATCCATCGCGGTTATTTGGTGTACAGCCGCCGGGGGGGCGGGGGCTTTATCAGAATTACCCGTATCAACTGGGAACCGCACCCGGATTTACCCCGGAGGCTTGAGGAGGTAATCGGCAGCGAATGCAGCCAGGAGGAGATGGACGGCTTACTATACCGCCTGGTCGAGGCGGAGGTTTTAACTGAAAACGAGGCCGCTCTGGTGGAGACTGTGGTCCAACAGGAATTGACCGGCCTGTCGGGGAAAGAAGCGGATACTCTCCGGGCGCGGTTATTACGGGTGGCATTATTGCTGCTTTGCCAAGAGGATTATCCCGGTTAGCCCTGACAGCGGGAAGACCTGCGACGTCAGGGAAGAATAAAAAAAGGGGGTAAGAGACCATGTGGTGCGAGCAGTGTAAAGAACGGCCGGCAACAGTCCATATAACAAAAGTCATTAATAACCATAAGACCGAAAAGCACCTTTGCGAAGTCTGTGCCCAAACCAGCGGCTCTGATCTGGGCTTCCTTTTTGAACCCAGTTTCTCCTTTCAGAAACTCCTCACCGGTTTGCTCGAGGGTGAAATGGGCATGGAAGAAGCCCTGGCGCCTTCGACGATGACACGGGGGAGAGGTTGCCCGGTTTGTGGCTTGACGTTTTCTGACTTTCGCCGGATTGGCCGGCTGGGTTGTGGGGATTGCTACACGGAGTTTGGCACGGGCCTTGACCCGTTGCTCCGGCGGATTCACGGGAGTACGGTCCATAACGGAAAGGCTCCCAAACGGACGGGCGGGGCAATCCGGGTTAAGAAGGAGATAGAACAGCTCAGGAAGAAACTGAAAGAAGCAATCCAGCGGGAAGCTTACGAAGAAGCAGCCAAACTCCGGGATGAGATCCGGGCTAAAGAGAAGAATATGAAAGAGGAAAATAATGAATAGAGTTTGCGCGCGTGAACCGCGCGCAGTCTCTATCTCTAAATAAGGGGGGGAATAACCGGGATGGATTTGGCGGAAAAGATAAATAACCTTTTACCCGGCTGGATCAAGGGGAGCCGGCCGGAAGGGGGAATCGTACTTAGTAGCCGCATACGTTTGGCCAGGAATTTGCGGGACTTTCCCTTTCCCCATCATGCCGGGGAGAAAAAACTGGAAGAAGTAATTGCCTTGGTTGAGAAGGCCTTGGAAAAGCCGGCGCCGGATAAAAGCCGCCTAAGATTGGTGCGCCTGGATGCCATGGACCAATTGGATCGCATGGTTTTGCTGGAAAAGCACCTCATCAGCCCAAACCTGGTTAAAAACCCCGCCCACCGGGGAGTTGTTTTACGGGATGATGAGAGTGTGGCGATTATGATTAATGAAGAAGACCATCTACGGATCCAAACGATGCTCTCCGGCCTGCAATTGGATAAAGCATGGGAACTGGCGGATAAATACGATGACTACCTCGAGGGTACGCTGGACTATGCCTTTGACGAAAACCGGGGATACCTGACCGCCTGTCCCACCAATGTCGGGACCGGTTTGCGGGTCTCTGTCATGGTGCACCTGCCGGCTTTGGGCATGGTTGATCAGGTCAAGAAGGTCTTGGCGGCCTTGACTCATGTGGGCCTGAATGTCCGCGGCGTTTACGGTGAAGGCACGGAATCCATCGGCAACCTTTACCAGATTTCGAACCAGGTTACCCTGGGGCACAGTGAAGAAGACCTGGTCGGAAAGGTGGTCTCCCTCACCAGGCAAGTGGTGGAGCAGGAGGAGACCGCCCGCCAGGCCTTGCTGAACGAATCCCGTATGCAGTTGGAGAATAAGGTCTACCGGGCCTACGGCCTGTTGACCCAGTCCCGGTTGTTGACCTCTAATGAGGCCATGCATTTGCTCTCCGATTTGCTCCTGGGAGTAGAAACCGGGCTGGTGCCCGCCGTCCGGCCGCAGGCGGTCAAGGAGCTGTTTTTACTGATCCGCGTGGCCATTCTCCAGCAGTTAATCGGAAGGGAACTCCAACCGGAAGAGCGGGACTATTACCGGGCGATGGTCATCAGGGAACACTTGAATTGAAATAAAGGGGATTCATTTATAATAAAGGAAATTGGGAAAAGAGAGAAAGCGGATTAAGAAGAAAGGCAAGAGCAAAGAGAAATTAGCGAGGTGAGATCGATGTTTGAACGGTTCACAGAACGGGCGCGGAAAGTTGTCTTTCATGCCCAGAAAGAAGCCAAGCAACTAAAGCATAATATCGTCGGCACGGAACACCTCCTACTAGGTTTGATCCAGGAAGGAGAAGGCGTGGCCGGCCGGGCGTTGGAAGAATTGGGAATTAGCCTGGAGAAGGTCAGGGAGGAAGTAATAAAAATCATCGGCGTTGGCGACCAGTCCTACCTGGGGGAGGTGCCTTTTACCCCCCGGGCCAAACGGGTGCTGGAGTTGGCGGTCGATGAAGCCAGGCAGTTGGGGCATAATTATGTTGGGACCGAGCACATCCTCTTAGGGCTGATCCGGGAAGGAGAGGGCGTGGCCGCCCAGGTCCTGAAGAATATGGGGGCTGACATGGAGACCGCCAGGAAACAGGTCATGCGCATGCTGGGAGGCGGGATCCCGGCCGGATTCCCCGGAAAGCTCGGTGGCGGCGGGGCCAACAAGACCCAAACCCTGAACCAGTTCGGGCGGGACCTGACTGAGCTCGCCAAGATCGGGAAACTGGACCCGGTGATCGGCCGTGAGAAAGAGATCGAACGGGTAATCCAGGTCCTTTCGCGGCGGACGAAAAACAACCCGGTCCTAATCGGCGAACCGGGGGTAGGGAAAACCGCGGTTGTGGAGGGACTGGCCCAGAAAATTGTCGACGGGGACGTCCCGGAGATCCTCCGCAATAAGCGGGTGGTCACTTTGGATCTCGGCTCTATGGTGGCCGGCTCCAAGTACCGCGGTGAATTTGAGGAACGCATGAAAAAGGTGATGGAGGAGATCCGCCAGAGCGGCGATGTTATCCTCTTTATCGACGAGATGCACACCTTGGTGGGCGCCGGCGCCGCCGAAGGGGCGATCGATGCCGCCAATATCTTGAAGCCGGTGCTGACCCGGGGCGAGTTACAATGCATCGGCGCAACAACCCTGGATGAATACCGGAAGTACGTGGAGAAAGATGCGGCGCTGGAGAGAAGGTTCCAGCCGATCATGGTCGGGGAGCCCAGCCTGGAAGAGACCGTCCAGATCCTGCAAGGCTTGCGGGACCGGTATGAAGCCCACCACCGGGTCAAGATCACCGACGAGGCGATCAAAGCTGCGGCTACCCTCTCCGATCGTTATATCGCCGACCGTTTCCTGCCGGATAAGGCCATTGACCTGATTGATGAAGCCGCCTCCAAAGTACGGCTGAAGACCACGATTACACCGCCGAACCTCAAGGATTTGGAGGACGAGGTCTTGCAGATCCAGAAGGAGAAAGAGGCGGCCATCGGGAACGAGGAGTTTGAGAAAGCGGCCCAGCTGCGGGATAAAGAACAGCAACTCCGGACCAAACTGGAGACGGAGAAGAACGCCTGGAAAAACCAGCAGGGGCGGGTTGAGCCCATGGTGACCGAGGAGGAGATCGCCGAGGTCGTCTCCAGCTGGACCGGGATCCCCCTGACAAAATTGCAGGAAGCTGAGAGCGAACGGTTGCTGCGTCTCGAAGAAATCCTGCACGAGCGGGTGATCGGCCAGGACGAGGCGATCGACGCTGTGGCCCGGGCTGTACGGCGGGCGCGAGCCGGCTTAAAGGATCCCAAACGTCCCGTCGGTTCCTTCATCTTCCTCGGACCGACCGGGGTCGGCAAAACCGAGTTGGCCAGGGCGCTGGCAGAAGCCCTTTTCGGCGATGAGAATGCCATGATCCGGATTGACATGTCCGAATATATGGAGCGGCATACGGTCTCGCGGTTGGTCGGCGCTCCTCCGGGCTACATCGGTTACGATGAAGGAGGGCAATTGACGGAGAGGGTGCGGAGAAAACCCTACAGCGTGATCCTGCTGGACGAGATCGAGAAGGCCCACAACGACGTCTTCAACGTCCTTCTGCAGGTCCTGGATGACGGCCGTCTCACCGATGCCCAGGGACGGACGGTGGATTTCAAGAACACTGTCATCATTATGACGTCCAATATCGGCGCCAGCCAGATTGACCGGGCCGGCAGTATCGGCTTCCAGGTAAGCCAGGATGAGGAGAAAGATAGACACGAGCGGATGAAAGATCGCCTCTTGGAGGAGTTGAAGAGATCCTTCCGTCCTGAATTCCTCAACCGGATTGACGAAGTCATTGTCTTCCACTCCTTGAACAAGGAACACCTCCGGGAGATTGTGGACCTGATGCTGAAAGACGTGAACAAGCAGATGCAGGAACGGGGCCTCACCCTGGAAGTCAGCGACGAAGCCCGGGAGGTGCTGCTCAAAGAGGGCTATGACCCGGTGTACGGGGCCAGGCCGTTGCGCCGGGCAATCCAGCGGTTGCTGGAGAACCCCCTCTCCGACGAGATGCTGAAAGGCCGGTTTAAAGAGGGCGATGCGGTCCTGGCGGCCGTTAAGGACGGTGTGATTCAGTTCGTGAAGAAAACCAAATAAATTGGGGAAAAATCCTTCCATAACGGAAGGATTTTTCATTTAATGACCAGAATATCTAAAATACAGAAGATCCTGACTACCCTGCCGGGTAGGGGTCACCTCCGGCAGGGTATATATAAGATTATACCGGGGCGAGGGGGGAAGACTTTTGAAAAAAAGGTCGATCTTCGCCTGTGGAGTCTGCGGCCATGAAGCCCCGAAATGGCTTGGAAAATGCCCGGTATGCGAAGGGTGGAACACCTTTGCAGAGGTTGCCGTCTCCGCCTCCCCCCACCCGGCGGAAGACCGTGACGGTCCAGTCCTCTTAACAGAGGACGGCCCCGATGATCTGGCCCGCCGCCTGCAAACAGGCGAAAGTGAGTTTGACCGGATCCTCGGCGGGGGTTTAATCCCCGGGACATTGCTTCTTCTAGGCGGCGAACCGGGGGTGGGCAAATCCACCCTTCTCCTGCAGGTCGCCGCCGGCCTGCAAAGACAAGGCGGCAAGGTCCTCTATGTCAGTGGTGAAGAATCCCTTTTGCAGGTGAAAACACGGGCAAAACGGTTGGGCCTGCTGGAAGCCGGAATTTTGTTTTACCAGGAAAGCGAGGTAGAGCATATTCTGGAAGAGGCGGAGAAGGTCCGCCCGGCGGCCCTGGTGATCGATTCCATCCAGACCATGCGCTGCGCCGGAACACCCGGATTGCCCGGAAGCCCGGCCCAAGTCCGGGATGTGGTCCAGGCGCTGCTGGTCCCGGCGAAGAACTGGGGAATGGTCTGTTTGCTGGTGGGGCATATCACGAAAAGCGGTCTGCTGGCCGGCCCCAAGTTGATTGAACACATGGTCGACGTGGTCCTCTATTTTGAAGGGGACAGCAGGTACCCCTGTCGTGTTCTCCGGGTGACGAAGAACCGCTTTGGTTCTTCCCGGGAGATCGCCCTATATGACCTGAACGAACGGGGAATTGAACCGGTGGTGGACCCCTCGGCCGCGCTCCTGGAAGGCCGCCGCCCCGGGCAGAGCGGGACGGTGGTCACCCCGGTTTTAGAAGGCAGCCTCCCCCTTTTAGTGGAGGTCCAGGCCCTGGTCAGCGGGGGAAACCCCGGGAACCCCCGGCGGTTGGTGACCGGGCTCGACTACCAACGGGTGATGATGGTCCTGGCGGTCCTGGAGAAAAGAGGCGGGCTGCCCCTGGCCGGGCGGGATGTCTATGTCTCGGCCATCGGCGGGGTACGGGCGGAAGAACCCGCCTGCGACCTGGCGGTAGCCTTGGCCGTTGCCTCCAGTTTTTACGACCGCCCGCTCCCCCATGATCTGGTAGCCTTTGGCGAACTTGGCCTTACCGGTGAGATCCGGCGGGTCGGCGGCGGGACAAAACGGTGGGAAGCCATCAGGCGTCATGGTTTTACCCGGGCGGTGGTCCCCCGCGGGATGCCGGAGAAAGCTGTCGCAGGGGTGGAAGTGACGAAGGTGGATACGGTCGGAGAAATGCTGGCCGCGATGATGAAGATGAAGGGGGGATAGAAGAGTGGGAGAAGGAGAAAGCAACCTGCTGGAAACGTTGCGGATGGTAGCGCCCGGGACCGTTCTTTACGAAGGGCTGGAGAATATCCTGCGGGCGAGGACCGGCGCACTAATCGTGGTCGGTGATTCGGAGCAGGTTATGAAGATAGCGGGCGGCGGGTTTACGATTAACGCGGATCTGAACCCCGCCAGCCTTTATGAATTGGCGAAGATGGACGGGGCGATTATCTTGAGTGCCGATGCCAAAAAGATCCTGCTCGCCAACGCCCATTTGACCCCCGATCCCATGATCCCCACAACAGAAACGGGCGCCCGCCACCGGACCGCGGAGCGGGTTGCAGTGGAAACAGGGGAGTTGGTCATCGCCATTTCCCAGCGGCGGAACGTCATCACCCTGTATAAAGGGAACCAAAGGCACGTGCTGCGCGAAGTCGGGACCGTGCTGGCCAAGGCCAACCAGGCCTTGCAGACCTTGGAAAAGTACAAAAGCGTCCTCGAACAGGCCCTCATCAACCTGAGCGCCTTGGAGTTTGAAGATCTGGTGGCCCTGGTGGATGTCTGTACCGTTGTGCAAAGAGGGGCCATGGTCCTGCGGATCGCCCAGGAGATTGAGGTTTACGTCTATGAATTGGGGAGCGAGGGCCGCCTGGTCAACATGCAATTGGAAGAACTCATGTATGATGTGGAGGATGAAGAAATCCTGGTCCTAAAGGATTATTTGCCCGACCCCGACCAGGAACAGGTGGAGAAGGTCCGGGCGGAACTGGCCTCCTGGACCTATGAAGAATTGCTGGATTTGAATGCGATTGCCCGGGCCATGGGCTTTACCGGCATGACCAGCCTGGATATTTCCGTTGTTCCCAGGGGTTACCGGATCCTGCGCAAAATCCCCCGTCTCCCGATGCCGGTCATTGAGAACCTGGTCCGCAAGTTTAAAGAGTTACAGAATATTGTCGGCGCCACCATCGAGGACCTGGATGCAGTGGAAGGGATCGGCGAAGTCCGGGCCAAATCCATCAAGGATGGACTGCGCCGCTTAAGAGAACAGGTGCTTTTGGATAGACATATCTAGTTTGTGGTATTTTCCAGCGCCGGCTGGGTGAGTCTTACCAACGCTGCGGGCTCTTTGCCACCACCGCAGGCATCTCCGCCTTACTGGATTTTGCCGTAAAGGCGTTTTTTTATTCCTGGATAGGCGGAGATGCATTGATGCAACTGTTTTTTTGTGGTATTATTGTAACAATATAATAAAATTTTCCAGTTGGTAGAAGGGGGTAAAACGGCGATGCCGCAAAGGTTGGCCGCACGACGGTATACATACTTCACCTTCCTCAGTGCTCTTTTTTTTGTTACTGTTCTTATCTGCGGGGCAATTTTCTGCACAGGCTGCAGGAAAACGCCTAAACATTCGAGGGTGACAGGGATTGTCACCTTCGGGCGTGCGGGCTCTGCTGTTGCCGGCGCCACAGTAACCGCTGTACAAGAAGACGGCGCAAAACTGGCCAGTACTAAAACGGACAGTGAAGGACGGTATACCCTTCTGGTAAAACCCGGCACAAAGATGGATCTGATCGCCGCCAAAGAAGGATATACCGGCTGCAGGTTTCAGGGGATTGTTCTTTCTCCCGGTGAGACCTTCAGGGCGGATCTGATCATGCAAAAACCGGTGGTTAGCCAGTGGGATACAACCCCGCCAAGGTTGGCTATAAGCGGCGTGACCTCCGGCCAGACAATTTCCGAAAAGACATGGATTACCGTTGAGCTTAAGGGAGAGCATGAACTCGGGGAAGTGCTCTGGGAGATCGGGTCGGAATTTCCCGGTTATAGCTATAAATTTCCCGGCGGTTTCCGCTCCGTTACCTTAACGCTGGATACAACCGGCTATACGGACGGGCCGTCTTTTATTCATATAGTGGCTTACGATAAGAACAAAAACGCTGTTATCACCCGGATTCCGGTGAGAATAAAAAACGATTCAGCGAGCGGGGTTCACTTGACAATGAAAAAACCCCTGCTGGTACTGGCATATACCTACGGCGACGATATGCATATGAGTACCATGGAAAGGCACGACTATTTTCCCGGTTTATACCGGCGCCAGAGAGGTCTCCCGCGAGCAGGGGGGGATTTCTCCATCACGGCGGCGGAAGAAAGGTCCACGTGTTATGTTGGGGTCTTCTGGGAGAAGGAGTTTTCTTCCGGTTCCGGCTTTGCCGGGTATAATGTCTACCGCTCGTCGTCTGTCTTCGGGCCGTGGAAGCGGTTGGGAACCGCCTACGAAGATGCTGAAGCGGGAGAGTACTATTACTTTGATCTGACTCCCGATGTAACCCCGGGAGTACGTTCCTATTACAAGGTAGTTCCCTTCAGCAGCGGCGGGAAGGAAGGAACCGGGCAAACAGAATGGGTAGTTCCTTTGGGCCGCTTTGAAGTGAATCTAAAGGAGCCGGCGCATGGAGCCACGGATGTTTCCCTCAATCCCACGTTAAAGTGGGAGCATAACGGCGTGGAGGCGGATATCTATTTTTATCAATTTGAACTTATAGGTCGCACAGAAGAGTGGGAATGGGAAAAATCGGAAAGAGAATATCCACCCTGGATAGTTATTGGCGAGATGTGGACCGTAAGTAAAGATAAGACTTTTGTAGACTATGTTGAAGATGTAGTTGATGATACCAACGAAGGGGTTTGGGGTGATAATTATCTCCCTCTCCAAAAAAACTGGAGTTACCAGTGGGATATCATATCTGCGCAGGCAATTAAGGTATATTCTTATAAAGGAGGCGCCATCTGTTCTGCAGCCGTTAGTATAGGGCTGATAGGCCAGGCAGGAGGGTCTTCGAATGGTGCATTTGTTTTCAGCACAGGCGATGCGGAGTAGGCCCGGGTTGAATTAAACGCGCTTCTGCGACGCGTAACTCCTTAACCGTATGATTGTTTTGAACAGGAGGCGAAGACGGTGAAGAAGATCTATATCAGATCGCTTTTTGCCATGCTTTTATTTATAGCCCTTGTTGTGGGCGGTTGCCTCTCAAGCAGCCGTTGGAGGGAAGAACCGGTGAACTACACTGGGCCGGTGGATATATTTGCGCCGGGGGCGGCGTTTAAAATAAGGGAAGGGGTTGATGCCGTCAGCGGCCAATTGCTGGTCAGGCTGAAACCCGGCGCCGACCCGGACCAGGTCTTTGCGGAAGTGGATGGTAGAGAAATCCAGTATTATGAGGGACTGGACTGGTACCGGATTGCCTTTGGACCCGGATTTGATCTGGTCTCAGCCGGCCGGAGGCTCCTCCAAACCGGCCAGGTCTATTATGTGGAACCAAATTACTTGGTTGAAACATGTGCCAAGCCCGCTACTGATTCTTTTATTCCTCCGAATGACCCCGGGTATAATCGCCAGTGGGGCCTGGAGATGATTAATGCCCTTGCGGGCTGGGAAAAGACCATGGGTTCGGAGGAGATAATTATTGCCATAGTGGATACGGGAATTGACAATACCCATCCGGACCTGGAGGATAAAGTGATCAAGGGATGGGATTTTACCCCAAGCGGGCCCGGCGAGTTCATAGGTGACGATGAAGGGCACGGCACCCATGTGGCCGGGATCGCTGCGGCAAGGGCCAATAATGGAATTGGGATTGCCGGTGTGGCACCGGGATGCCAGCTAATATCGGCTAAAGTATTGGGTGCTTCAGGGTCGGGTACCTGGGCCGATATTGCTGAAGGCGTTTTTTGGGCGGTAGATGAGATAACTGGATACGACGCGACCGGTGTAATCAATATGAGTCTGGGCGGCAGGTATTATAGCCGGGTTTTACAAGAGGCTATCGAGTATGCCCTGGAGAACGATATACCGGTGGTGGCTGCAGCGGGCAATCTTCATAAATATTATGACGACTATTATCCCGCCGCCTACCCGGGGGTGATCTCCGTAGGCGCGGTTCGGGACGATAAAAGAAAGGCGGGCTTCTCCGCAAAGGGAGGCCACGTTTTTCTTGCCGCCCCGGGCCAAGGCATCTATTCCACCACTCGGGGGGGAGGGTATGACTCCTGGAACGGAACATCCATGGCCACTCCCTTTGTCAGCGGCGCCGTAGCGCTCCTCAAATCCGAATGGCCGGATCTGGATATTAACGGGATCCATGCGCAGCTCAGAAAGACCGCGAAGGATTTGGCCCCCGCCGGCTGGGATCCGGAGACCGGTTGGGGACTGCTGGACCTGGGGAAAGCGCTGGAACAACGGTATGAAAATGATCTCTTTGGGACCCTGGAAGTCACCGTCGTGGACGAAAAAGAAGAACCAGTGCCGTACGCCCGGGTTTTTATCAAAGAGATAAATGGGAACCGGGTTCTGACTGCCATGACTACGGACAAGGGAAAGGCCTTGTTTATGGCGCAGCCGGCAGGTGATTACCAGATCTGGGTGGATGGTCAATTGGTTGGGGAGGGGGAAAACTCTGTCCAAACCGTTTCTGCCGGGTGTGCGGTAAGGGTAGTGTTAGCCGCCGCAGGAGAATAAGGGGAGTAACCGGCAGGGAGCAGAAGAATAACCGGAAAGGCCGCTAACCGGCGCAGTCGTGAGATTCCCAAAGGAAACAGGAGTTTTTCCCAGGGTATAACGGATAAAATTTGTCGCTTTTTCTAAAAAAAACTATAATAACTATTGACTTTTCAACGAAAATTTGTTACACTTTTATATTCTTGACTTAACACCCGGTCCGTGCTATAATAAAATAAGTAAAGAATGATGGAGGTAACCGGTGATGTTTAAGGTTGGCGACCGGGTTGTCTACCCGATGCACGGGGCGGGGATAATTGAAGCGGTGGAAGAGAGAGAGATCGGCGGCACTGTGGAAAAATACTATGTGATCAGGCTGTCGATGGGCGAGATGAAGATTATGGTTCCGGTTGCCAATGTCGACCTGGTAGGGGTAAGAGAGGTAATCGGGAAAGACGAGGTTGGAAAGGTCCTGGATATCCTGAAGAGCAAAACCTCGGCCATGTCTTCCAACTGGAACCGCCGGTACCGTGCGAATATGGAGAAGATTAAATCCGGAAATATATATGAAGTGGCGGAAGTGGTGAGAAACCTTTCCCTCCGGGACCGGGAGAAGGGGCTTTCCACCGGGGAACGGAAAATGTTGGAGAACGCCAGGCAGATTCTCCTGAGCGAGTTGGTCCTGGCCCAGAATGTCACGGAGGAACAGGTGGAAGAGATGGTGGAGGGTTGCTTGAATTAGCTTTGCGCGGGTTTGAGGCGGGCGTCAGTAAACCCGGATAGTCTCTGGTATAAATTGACGATTTGGAATAGTCCGGGCAGTTCTGATACCGGGTAGTTCCGGTACGGAACTGCCCGGTTTTTTTGCCCCTGGGAGACAGGGGATAAATTCTAGTATTTTGGTTAAAGTATAACAAGAAAGGAGGTAAAAGAGAGATGTTTTTAAGGCTATTAACTTTTTTTGCCAGTTTTTCCGGCGGTCTACTCAGTTTTTGGCTGGCCTTTACATACCTGCCGTTTCTGGGGACCGTTGTCAAACTCGGCATCGTATTGGCCGGTACCATTGGGGGTTTTTTTTTCGGCCGTATTCTTTTGGGAAGCCGTTGGTCCCGGTGGGAGCAGCGGTTTCATAGCGCCTCGATACCTGAATTACTGACCGGCGCCATTGGACTCCTCTTCGGCCTGCTGGTTTCAGGGCTGATCCTTCTTTCACTACCTGTGGGGAAGTTGCCGGAACTGCCCGGGACACTGCTGGCAGTCGCAGTTGTGATCACGACCACCGGGATGGTGGTAAAAATCGCCTGGGCGAAAAGGGAGGAGCTTTCCTCCTTCTTCGGGTTACGGACCGAGGGCTTTGAGGCGGCCTGCATTAAAGAGAACCGCAGGGGGAACAGCCCTGCCTATAAGCTCCTGGATACCAGTGCGGTTATTGACGGGCGGATCGCCGATATCTGCCGGACCGGTTTTTTAGAGGGCAACCTCATTGTCCCCGGCTTTGTCCTGGCCGAACTGCAAAAGATCGCCGATTCCTCCGATTCATTAAAGCGTAACCGGGGCCGGCGGGGCCTTGATATCTTAAACAAGATGCAGAAAGAACCGAATATCTCCATCCGCATTTATGATAAGGATTTCGAGGAACTCTCCGATGTGGATATCAAAATCGTCCGCCTGGCAAAAATGATGGACGCCCGGGTGGTCACCAACGATTTTAACCTTAACAAAGTGGCGGAACTCTACGGGGTACCGGTCCTGAACATCAACGAACTGGCCAATGCCATCAAACCCGTAGCCTTACCAGGCGAAGAGATCCTGGTCCATGTCATCAAGGAGGGGAAGGAACACGGCCAGGGTATTGCCTACCTGGAAGACGGGACCATGATCGTTGTGGACGGGGGGAGGAGGTATATAGGGGAAGAAATTCATGTGACCGTCACCAGTGTTCTCCAGACGGCGGCCGGGCGGATGATCTTTGCCAAGCCAAAAGAGGAACTGATCGCCAAGGCCGGCTCCCTCTCTTAGGCTGGCGCCGGTAAAGGGCCTTATAAACCGTACGGTGCGCCGGGTTGAGGGCGCTTTTTTTTTATCCGGGAAAACCTTGGTTTTCATCCGGGCTTAAGATATAATGAAAAAAGAAGCGTGCGCCATGTCTTTTTTAATCCGGACAGCAGGTGAGAGCGATGGCATTAGGGGAGAAACAGGCGGTTGCGATCGTTGCCGCCGCCGGTAGCGGCCGGCGGATGGGTCCCGGCCGGCCCAAACTCCTGCGGGAGATCGAAGGTAAACCGGTCCTGGTCCGTACCCTGGAAGCCCTGGACCTGCCGGAACTGGAAGCGGTCTTTCTCCTCCTGCACCCGGAGGAGAAAGGGCAGGTCCTTCCGGTACTGGAAAACCAGTTGCGTACATACGGGTACAAGCACCAACTGGTCATCATCGACGGGGGGGAAAGAAGGCAGGATTCGGTCCTGGCCGGCCTGAGGGCGGCGGGCCGGTGGGGCGGCTGGCGTGTCCCGGAGGCGGACCGGCTGGTCCTGATCCATGACGGGGCCCGGCCACTGGTGGGGGAGGAAGTGATCCGGCGGGTCCTGGCGGCCGCCGCCCGGACGGGGGCAGCCGCTGCCGGGGTGCCGGTTAAAGATACCATAAAGAAGGTGGGCGAGGACGGGATGGTCCTTGAGACCCCCGACCGCCGCCGGCTTTGGGCGGTCCAAACCCCGCAGGTTTTTTCCTGGCCGGTGATCGTGCATGCGCACAGCAAAGCGGAGGCGGAGGGCCTTTCCGCCACCGATGACTGCGCCTTGGTGGAAGCGGCGGGGCACCCGGTTCAGATGGTAATGGGAAGTTACGCCAATCTGAAGATCACCACCCCCGAGGACCTTTTGACAGCCTCGGCCCTGCTAAAAGAGGCGGCTGCCTCGCGGTACCGGGTGGGGCAGGGATTTGACCTGCACCGGCTGGAACCCGGCCGCCGGCTCGTCCTGGGCGGCGTGGAGATCCCCGCCCCCTTTGGGCTGGCCGGGCATTCCGATGCGGATGTGGCGGTCCATGCCGTGATCGACGCTTTGCTTGGCGCCGCAGCCTTGGGGGATATCGGGGAGCTTTTCCCGGATGACGACCCGGCTTACAAGGATATCGACAGTTGCCTGCTTTTAAAGGAAGTCATGGCGAAACTGGCCGCCGCCGGTTTTCGCCCCATTAACCTGGACCTGACCATCATTGCCCAGCAGCCGAAGATCGCCCCGTACCGGGAGAAAATGAAGAAAAACCTCGCTGATCTTCTGGACGTGGCGGAAACGGCGGTCAGCATTAAAGCCACCACCACCGAAGGCCTGGGCGCAACCGGCCGGGGCGAGGGCATCGCCGCCCAGGCTGTGGTCCTTTTGAAAGGGAAACCTTAAGGAACAGAGCCCTGTGAAAAAGGGAGCCCTTTAAAGAAGGGGAACCTATAAAGAAACGGTGAAAAAAAGAGGAAACTACAGGACAGAGGCGTAATAGACTTAATATAAAAGAAAGTGAATGAAACCGGCAGGGGGGAGAGGTAATGAGGGAGATCATAGAGTTGAACGGCGAATGGGAGTTACATCCAGTCAGTGAATTCAGCAACCTCTGGATTAGCGGGGAAGCGCCGGCGGAGGGCTGGCTCACCCAGGAAATACCCGCCCACTGGCAGGAACACCCGGACTTGAAAGAGCACTCCGGCAAGATGATCTACAGGAAGACTTTTTCCCTGGATCCATTACCAGACCATATATACCGCCTGCAGACCGGGGGCGTTTTTTACCGCTTCCGGGCCTATTTAAACCGGTTTGCCCTTGGCGGCGCCGAGGGGTACTTCCTGCGCGGCGATTTTGACCTCACCCCCTATCTTCGAGGAGAAAACACTCTGGTCTTGGAGGTCGATTCTCCCGGGGATGAAGATAAGACCCTTTTAACCGGCCTCTTCGCCGGGTATCCGGGCATCCCCGGCGTCTATAACCCCGGCGGGCTCTGGCAGCCGGTGCGGATTTTACGTTCCGGCCCGGCCTATTTGCGCGACTGGCGGTTACGGACCGAATCGGTTTCGGTAAAAAAGGAGAAAGCCGGGTTTTTCCTGGCCGCTGAGATCTTTTCTTTGCGGGATGCCGAAGTTGAGTTGGTTCTCACCCTTACCCCGCATAATTTCTCCGGCACGCCGTTGGAGCGCAGGTTTGCCTTTTCTTTGCACCGGGGGAACAACCATTTTACCGAAGGTTTTTCGCTGGACGGGGTTAAACCGTGGTGGACCTGGGATTTAGGGGAGCCGGCCCTTTACCGCCTGGATATCCGATTGCAGAGCGGCGGGACCCTTTGGGATGAGGATACGGAGATTTTTGGCGTGCGCCATTTCCTAATGGAGAAATTCCTCGCCACCTTGAACGGGGAGAAGATCTTCCTCAAGGGCTGCAATTATCTCCCGCCCGCAATTTACCCGGCCCGGGTGGGAATCGAGAGGTACCGGGAGGATTTCACCCGGCTTAAAGAGGGTAACCAGAATATGATCCGGTGTTACCGGCATGTGGCGGCGCCCGATTTTTACCGGGCCGCGGCAGAAGCCGGGGTTCTGGTCTGGCAGGATTTCCCCCTTAACCCGGATTACCCTGCAGAGCAGGCCGCCCGGGCTTTGACGCAGGCCGGTGAGTTTGCCCGTTTTCTCGGGCGTCATCCGGCGGTTGTTGTCTCTTCCATCCTTAATATCAGCGGTTATGAAGAGGGAAGAGTGAAACCCGGTTCCCGGCTCCGGCTTTTAGCGGATAAACTCGCCCGCAGGTTGGCGGAGGAAGACCCGGTACGGCCGGTAATTGCCGTATCCGGGGAGCGCGCCCTCTTTTCCCCGTCGGACACCGGGTTTGGCCACGGGGTAGTAGCGGAAGAGGGCGAACTGTACCGGTTCGACCGTTACCGGAAGGGAATTATGAAGAAGAATACCCGGTTTGTCTCCTGGTTCGGGGCGCCCAGTTTTTCGCAGGCGGATCGGATCCCGGCGCAGGGAGGGACGGTTGACTGGGAGGAAGTGCCTCCTGAGATCCGGAATCTCCTGGGGTGGAAGGAAGAAAAGAGAACCAAGGACGGGACAGCCGGGGAAGGAATGGACAGAGAGGGGATGGCCCCGGAGGAACTGGTCCGGGCAAGCCAGGAACGCCAGGGAGAAATCCTCCGTTTTTACATCGACCGTTTGCGTTTTCAGAAATATGACCCCACCGGCGGTATGCTCTTTTTCTGCCTCCGGGATCTGCTGCCCGGCCCGTTCTGGTCGTTGGTGGACGCCGCCGGGAAGCCCAAAGAGAGTTTTTCCGTCCTGAGCCTCTGTTATCGGCAGATATATGTCTTTGCGCTCTTTGCCAAAGCCGTCTACCGCCAGCGGGACCTGCTTTTTGTCCCGGTTTGCCTGGGCAACGACCGTCACCAGCAGGAAAAGTTGGCCCTTAAGGTCAAGGCACGTTTGTG
>JAAYGG010000036.1 GCA_012727895.1 Bacillota bacterium | reverse complement strand
CGTTAGGAGCGAGCAGGGCAAGGCGCGAGGGAGGACGGAGCGCAGATAATACTCGATGTATATCGAGCACCGCCCGGACCGAGCAACGCAGCCATGCGTACGCGCGCGTAGCGCGCGACTAATAACGTCGCGTCTGCCGGCAATCCGGCAAAAAGCCATCATCTCGCCCCATGCCACTAATTGCCCGTCCGCTGCTCGTTAACCGTCACTTTACCCATCTATCTATTAAAGAACGCGCTTTTTATCCAACCGTTCCTTTTATAGCCACGGTTATATACCGCCCCAAGCCCTTGTTCTGCTGTGTATCACTGCGGAAAGGGCTTCGTCAATAAAAGACGGGGGTGCCAAAATCAAGTTGGTCCACGACCGCCCACCGGTCATCCATACTCAAGACTTCAACGGGGATCTCCTTTTTTGTCCCCCGCAAACTACCATATACCTTCCACCCTGTCCCGTCATCATAGTGCAGGGCCGAACGGGGGACCCGTACCCCCCGGGTCCGGGAATAAACCAAATAAACAGTGAAGATCCTCTGCTGCAACAACTCGGGGCGCATGGATTTCTCTTCAAAAAGCCAAAACTCCTCGTCCCCCAACCGGCAAGAGCCGGTAAAAGTCACCGGGTACTCCTCTTCCCGGATCCGCAACCAACAGCGGCTCCCCTTTTCCGGGGGATGCAGGTTCTTTCCTTTTGGCGCCTCCACGAGCAAAGTTTGGTGGAAACCGTAAATAACCTTCCCCACATAGTCGCCTTTTTCCAAAGACCGGCTGAACGGGCCTGTTACGGGGGAACGGGTCTTAAAAGGGTTCTTCCCTGTGGCTTCCAGATCCTTAAGGGTGATTTCTTCCCACCCGTCAATCCCGGTGGAAAAAACCCCGGCCTCTTCCGCCCTGACCAACCGGTAATAATCCTGCCAACCGGTTATGGTCTGCAAATTCGTCTCCTCGATTACAGCCTGCCTGACAGCGAGGAGGTTTTCTTTTATCGCCTTGAGTTCCTGCTCTACCGGAACCCCGTTGCCTGCCGGCAGGCCGTGTCTTTTCTGGGCGGCAAAAAAAGCCATGTCCTTTTCGACCGCTTCCAGTTCCCTGTCCAGACGGTGCAGCCGCTCACTTACCACCCGGAAGACTTCCCGCCATTCTCCCTTGAGTTGCCGGCTGAAAACCGGGTTTACCACCTCCGCCACCGCCTGGTCCTTTTGGACCTTGGTCCCCCCGGCAACCAGTAAACGGAATTCACCGGCAATCGGGGTGGTGACGGGAATCTCATCCCGTAAAGCAAAGGCCTTCACCCAGGCGCCGTGTTCAACGGTGCCCCAGTCTGCCACGGTCACCCGGGGAAAAAGATAATCGGCAAAGAACGAAAGCAACGGGACGAAAAGAACCATCCCAATCACGGCCAGTAAAATCCGGGGAAGTCTCCTGCCTACCCTGATCAAGAACCCCAAAACCGAATTGGGCCTTATTACCAGCCGTTTCATAGGGCCTCTCTCCTCAACCTCCAGTTCCACTAGGAAACTTCGCTAAACACCCTCTTTTTCCTGCTTGTTCCTAGCGTTCTTTCAGGACGGCCAAGGATAACATCCGGCCGGTCTCCCCCTGGTCGCGGCGGTAGGAAAAGAACTCCTCCCGCCGGCAGGATGTGCAGACCCCGGCCAGATCTATATTCCCCTTGGAAAGGCCGGCTTTTCGCAAGAGATCCCGGTTAATCCCGGCCAGGTCCAAGCGGCCCGCCGGCGGTTCCGGGCCGAAGAGATCCGGCCAGCGGCTGTAAAAAAGGTCGACCCTTTCCTGCGGTACCCGGTAACAGCATTCGCCGATGGCCGGCCCGATTGCCGCCCAGCAATCCGCCGGGTCTGTTTGGTACTCGGCCCCCATCGTTTCCAGCGCGTTAAAAACAATCCCGGCCAGGGTTCCCCGCCACCCGGCATGAACCGCTGCCACAACCCGGTGGACCGGATCGACGATTATTACCGGGACGCAATCGGCGTGAACCGTTGTCAGGGCAACCCCGGGCAAGGCAGTAACCAACCCGTCGGCCTCCGCTAACTCCGCCCCCGCAGGCGCGGCCTCTTTCTCCCGGATCACCAAGACCTTTCGCCCATGGACCTGCTTGACACCGCGCACCTTCTCCGGGGTAAGCCCAAAAACCGAGAAAAACCTCTCCCGGTTCGCCGCCACCCTGGACGGCAAATCCCCGGTGGCCAGCCCCAGGTTCAATGTGGCATAAGGCCCGGTACTGCACCCGCCGGTCCGTGTCGAAAAACCCTGGGTTAACCAGGGCAATCCGAGCAGGAGTTCCGACCGGTAGATCCTTAAATCTCCGTCGGCCTTAACTAGCCAGGCGATTATTCTCCCTCCCCCCGGGCCTTATCCCATAGGACAATCTCCCCGCGCGCCAGTGAAGGCTGGACTTTAATAATCCTCTGATTGCGGGAACCGCGGAAAACCAACCCTTCCTCCTTCTCGTCTTGCCGGAAAGGCCCGTCAACCACAAGCTCGAGATGGGTCAATAATTCCTTTACCGTTCCTGAGGGAAGGGAAAGAATCTCCTCCCAGGTATAACCGGTATATAGCAGAACATTGCCACCGCGGGCCCGGGCCATCCGGGCAAGGGCCAAGGCGGCGGCAGGCTGCAACAGGGGTTCCCCGCCGGTAAGCGTAATCCCGGACAGCAAAGGGTTTTCATCGTACCCCAGGGCTGCCCAGATTTCTTCTGCAGTGGCCTCATAGCCCCCGTTGGGGTCCCAGGTTTCCGGGTTATGGCACCCGGGGCACTGGTGGGGGCAGCCTTGGAAAAAAACCACCGCCCGCAGTCCGGGACCGTCAACAACACTTTCCTTCACAATCCCGGCAATTCTCATTTTTTTCAGATTTTTTCCAGAAAATCCCGGCATGTGGCTCCCCCTTTTCGTCAAAAAAGAAAAATATCGATCAAAATTTGGCACGTAAATAATGGCTCTCCACAATTTCCACAGAGTTATCCACAGGCAAATGCCAGTTAACAAGTGGTGTTTTCAATTTAATTCACATTTTCCACATACCAGTCAACAAAAAAATTAAAAAACGAAACCGCGATTTAGCTGGGCCTTAAAATTTTTATCCACAAAAAAAAACTACCGTTGCGGATTGCAGTCCCTTCACTCCTGTAATTTCCAAGACAATCTGGGAAAAGCCGGCAAATCCAAAGGAGAGGGACCACTCTTCTGGAAATGGAAATAACCGGCTGCAGCCACCATGGCGGCGTTATCAGTACAGAGTTCCAGCGGCGGGCAGAAAAACCTGACTTCCCGCGCTGCCGCCTCCCGGGCGAAGCCTTTCCTTAACTCCCCATTGGCGGCTACACCCCCGGAGAGCAGGACTGTTTTTATGCCCAACTCATCCACAGCCCGGAAGGTCCTCTCCAGCAAGATCGTGACAACCTGCTGTTGAAAGGTGGCCGCCAGATCCGCCACGGGCAATTCCTGGTTTTTCTGCCGGTAACGGTGGACCCGGTTGATTACGGCCGTCTTCAGCCCGCTAAAGCTGAAGTCATACGTCCCGGCCAGGGAATCGGTGCGGATCAGCGGGCTTCCGGGCTTTCCCTGCCGTGCCGCTTTTTCCAGATACGGCCCTCCGGGGTAACCCAAACCTAACACCCGGGCCACTTTATCAAAGGCCTCCCCGGCGGCGTCATCCCGGGTTCGTCCCAAAATCCGGTATTTCCCGTGATCTTCCATATAAACCAGGTCCGTGTGCCCGCCGGAAACGGTTAAGCAGAGCAAGGGCGGGGCGAGATCCGGGTGGGCCAGGAAATTCGCGTAAATATGGGCTTCCAGGTGGTTAACCCCGCAAAAAGGTTTGCTGCTCCCCAAGGCCAAAGCCTTGGCAAAGGAGAGCCCCACCAGCAGGCCGCCGATGAGCCCCGGACCGCACGTCGCCGCCACCAGCCCGATCTCCTTCAGGCTTACGCCAGCCTCGCGGAGAGCGGCACCGGTTACATGTAAAATTCCTTCCAGATGGCTGCGGGCCGCCAGTTCCGGGACAACCCCGCCGAACTTCGCATGTTGTTCAACCTGGGAAAGGAGGACATTACTCCGGATCTTTCTCCCGTCCTCCACCACAGCCGCGCCTGTCTCGTCACAGGACGTCTCAATCCCCAATACCAGCATCTTTTTCAGGCCTCCTGCCAAAGCGCCGGCGCCGGCCAGTGCCTTTCAATGGCACCGGCCGCAAAGACCGGTTGTCTTTGCGCACGCCGTCTTAGTCCAATTCCTTCCACATAATCAGGGCATCATCATGGTCATCTTGGTAGTAGCGGGGGCGCACCCCCACCTGTATAAAGCCAAACTCCGCGTATAATTTCTGCGCCGCCAGGTTACTCCTGCGGACTTCCAGGGTAAAACGGCGAAGCCCTTGTTTTTTTCCTGTCTGGATCAGGCTGTTTAATAATAAACGCCCGATCCCCCGGCGCCGGTACGCAGGATGGACGGCCAGGTTGGTGATGTGCCCCTCGTCAAATATAAGCCACATCCCGGTATAACCGCAGATCATGTCGTTATCCCGTGCCACCAGGTAAATCGCGTGCCTATTATTGAGCTCACTGACAAAAGCCTGTTTCGACCAGGGGATCGGGAACGACAGTTTCTCAATAACCAAAACATCAGGTATGTCTCGCAATTGCATGGGTTCTACCGCCACTGCCACTCCTCATTCTCCTTTCCCCCAGCGAATTTCTGCTTCTGTCCGCTGAAGGTAAAGCGGCAGGCAGGTATAGAGTTCGTCTTCGTTCCTTTCTTGCCGGTGCAGAAGGCCCAAGAAAGCGACAATTCCTCCGCTTACCTGATCTGTTTCCCCTTCCCCCCGGAAGACAGCAGCGGGGCCAAGGGCGGTTGTAATCTCTTCCCGGTAAAGGCGGGCGCCGTCGCCCAGAAACAATACGGGGAGTTTCTCCTTCTTCAACATGGCAATAAGTTCCGGCAAAGGGCAGATTTCCGCCGGTCTCAGTTCGACCCAGTTGCCTTGTTCTTTACGTAGATAAAGCGCGGTATAGACCATCCCCCGGCGGGCATCCAAAACCGGGCAGACTAAACCCGGCCACCCCGGGTTATTCGCCGCCAGGGCCATGAGGGTACTGACGCCCACCAAAGGAATACCCAGGGAATAGGCGAGCCCTTTGGCGATCGCCAGCCCGACCCGGATCCCCGTATAGGACCCGGGGCCCCGGCCAACGGCTACCAGATCCAAGTATTCCGGGCGCCAGCCAACCACACGCAAGGCTTTATCAATCAATGCGGGTATCCGCTCCCCGCCCCCCGGCCGGATTGGGATCTTCTCTTCATAGAGGAGATGCCCGCCGTCGATCAACCCGACCGCACCGAAGGGCAATGCCGTATCAAGTCCTAAAACCCGCATTTTTCTGCCAACTCCTTGAGAAGAAGCCGGTACGGTTCGCCATGCGGGAGAAAGACGATCTCACGCTCGTCCTCTTTTTCCCCATAAGCAAAACGGATCTCCAGGTAATCCCCGGGAAAAAGATGCCTGGCCACTTCTCCCCATTCCACCGCCACTACGGCCTCTTCATCCAGTATTTCTTCCAACCCCAAAACCGCCGTCTCCTCCGGCCGGGAGAGCCGGTAAAGATCCAAGTGATAAAGGGGAAGCCGCCCTTCGTATTTATGGAGCAGGGCAAAGGAAGGGCTCGTCGCCAGTTCGTCACTTTCCAAACCCCGGCTGAGCCCGCGCGTAAAAAGGGTCTTTCCTGAGCCCAACTCCCCGGATAAAAAAAGAAAAGTACCCGGTGGTAAGATTTGCCCCAGAAAAAAGCCGAGTTCTTCAGTTTCCTGGGGGCCTGCCACCCGTACCCGTAAGGACCCTTCCCTCTCAACTCTCCCCTCCACGGGGCCTCCTCCTCGCATTTTTTTATTTTCTTTAATGTCAAGAGTAGCACAACGGTTAATATCCGTCAAGGTGAAGCGGGGAAAAACCCGCCCGCGCCGCTGCGCTACAAATAAAGGCCTTAAACAACCGCCGGGCGCCGGGGCTTTTCAACCGTTCGGGATGCCACTGGACTGCCAGGAGAAAAGGGCCGTCTTGCGCCTCCAGCGCTTCCACCACTCCATCCCCGCTCCGGGCCGCGACGATCAATCCCGGGGCTGGTTCCTTTACCGCCTGGTGGTGAAGGGAGTTCGTCCAAATCCTCTTCCTTTTTATTATTCTCGCCAAGAGGGTTCCTTCCTCCACCCACACCCGGTGGCTGACCTTTTCCGCCGGCGCCTCCTGCCGGTGGGAGACCCGGAGTTGTGCCGGGAGATCCTGGTACAAACTGCCGCCAAGCGCCACATTGGTAATCTGCAGCCCCCGGCAGATCCCAAAGACCGGAATGGCGTGACGAAGAGCCTCCCGGACCAGGAAGATCTCCCAGGCGTCCCGGTGCCGGTCCACACTGTCCAGGGGAAAGAGTTCCTCCTCCCCGTATAGCTGCGGATCGGGATCACCCCCGCCGCTGAAGAGAAGCCCGTGGCAGGCCGCAGCCGGCAGCCGCTCCCGGACGGCCAGTGCCGGCAAGAGCAAGGGGATCCCGCCGGCCTCTTCCACCGCTGTAATGTAGGCGGCGGCCAGGCGGTATTCGGGAACGCCCGTCCCGGCCCCGGTAACCCGGCGGCAAGTAATACCGATTACCGGCCGCATCTTCTCACCTCCAGCAGAGATCAGATTAAAAATATGGGCCTGCCGGAAAATATTAACGGAGGTATTGCAGTATATTAACGGAAGCACTGTTCATTATGGGAGGCATTGTTCTATATTAACAGAGGCTCTGATCTATGCTGGAATATACAGGAGTTTAATCTTTATTGGAAACATCAACCGGGGGATAATCCACTTTAACCAGGCAAAGCCCGTGCGGGAGCGCAGGCGGCCCGCATGCCGCCCGGTTTTTTTCCTCAAGGACCAGCCGGATCTCTTCCGGCGTCATCTTTCCCCTGCCGGCCAAAAGCAGCGTACCCACGATGTTCCGGGCCATCTTGTAAAGGAAACCGTCAGCTTCCAGGATAAAGATTAATTCATCATCTTTCTCTGTAATCTCCAGGCGCATGAGGTTTCGTACTGTACTCTTCACCGGGGAGCCGGCCGCGGCAAAGGCGGCAAAATCCTTCCGCCCCACAAGATAGGAGGCGGCCTTTCGCATCGGTTCCAATGCCAGTTCATCCGGGCAGTGCAGGCAATAATTGCGGCGGAGGACATCCGGCCATGGCCGGCGCAAAACGCGGTACTGGTAAACCTTGCTCTTCGCATGGTAACGGGCGTGAAACTCCAGCGGGACCTGCTCAACCTGCCAGGCCACCACATCCCGGGGGAGCTTACTGTTCAGGGCGGCCAGCCACCGGTCAACCGGGATCCTGCTGCCGGTCACGACGTTTATCACCTGGCCGTAGGCGTGGACCCCGGTATCCGTCCGTCCAGCCGCAATCAGCCGCGGGTATTCCCCGGTCAGCTTATAAAAGGCTTCTTCCAGAACTCCCTGGACGGTCCTTTCCCCGGCCGCCTGCCGTTGGAAGCCGGCAAACCCCGTGCCGTCGTAGGCAATGGTGAATTTCAGGTTGATCCTCTTCTCCCCATCTTTTTTCATATCCGTCACCTCAACCAGAAACCCCCGCCGTCACCCGGCGATCCAGCGCCAGGCCAGCCCCGCCAGGAAAAACAGGAAAGAAAGCCCGGCGGAGAATGTGTCCCCTCTTTCCCATTCCAGCTCGACGTGGGAAGTACGAAAAGCCCCGGGCACAAACCCCCTGGCCTCCATGGCCTGGGTCAATTCCCCGGAGCGCCGCAAAACTGATAAAAAAAGCGGGATCACCATGGCCAGCAGCCCCTTGATCTTCCGGTCCCACCGCTGGCGGCGGAAGTCCACCCCCCGGGCGCGCTGGGCCAGGGTAATCTCACCGGCCTCTTCCAGCAAAAGCGGGAAAAAACGCAAGGCCATCCCGATGACCAAAGCAATTTCCTCCACTGGCAACCACCGGCGCAACGGGCGAAGGAAGGCGGCAATCCCCCTCACCATCAGCATCGGCTCGGTAGTCCCCATCAGCCAGGCCCCGCCCAGGAGCAGGCTGGCCAGGCGGAAAAAATAGGCGCTGGCAAGGTACAGTCCGTAATCGGTAAGGGTGAACCCGGCCACCCTGACCAGGGGGTTCCCCGCCCGGGTCAAGAACAGATTAAGCAGGAAAATCAGGCCTAAGAGCCAGCGGAAGGAATGGAGGGTCCGTAAGACCCAAATACCGGGAAGGCGGGCGGTGAGAAACAACCCCAGGCAAACGGCGAAGACCAATACCTGCCACCATAAATCCTTTGCCAAAAGCGCCATGGCCACCAAAACCGCCAGGACAAAAACTTTCACCCTGGGGTCCCGCCGGTGCCAAAAGGACGCCACCGGATAATACCGGCCAAAAACCATCAACCCACACCCTCCTCCGCTAACACGGCCTTCCCCAAACCCAATCCTGCTTTCTCGCACCTCACACCCTACCCTAGCAGCTTCCTAAACTCCTCCATAGCCCCTTCCACACTCTCCTGCCCCGGCACAACCGGCGCTCCCTTCTCCGCCAGCCGGTACAGGAGGCGCAGGGCAGCCGGCAGTTCCAGTCCCAGCTCCTCCAGAACCGCCGGGTCCTCCCCCAACCGCCCCCAACTCGTATCCGCCACCAGGACCCCCCGGTCCATCACCAGCACCCGCCTGGTCAGCGGGAAGAGAAAATCCGCCTCCTGCGCGGTGATGACCAGCGTCATCCCGGTCTTTTCCACCAACTCCCGCAAGATCCGGGAGAGATCCCGCTTCCCCCGGCCATCCAACCCCGCAACCGGCTCATCCAGGAGCAAAAACCGCGGCCGCATCGCGAGCACCGCCGCCAACGCCAACCGCCGCTGCTCCCCGCTGGCAAGGGCAAAGGGCGACCAGGACCACTTCTCCTCCGGCAAGCCAACGGCCCCCAGGGCCCACCTCACCCGCTCCTCCACCTCACCGGCGGCGAGCCCGAGATTCTCCGGGCCAAAGGCCGCCTCCTCCCAGGCCGTAGCCGCAAAGAAACCCCGTTGCGGTTCCTGCAGCGCCAGGGCCACCCGGCCCCCCTCCGGGATCACCGCCTGCCCCTCTCCCGGTACGAGCAGGCCGGCCATCACCCGCAGCAGCGTGGATTTACCGGCACCACTGGGCCCAAGAAGGGCAATCTGTTCATTTTCCCCAACCAAAAGATTAACCCCGGCCAAAGCCCTGGTCTGCCAGGCGGTCCCGGGATAATAATCGACGGTTACAGCAGATAATCTTATTTCCAAAGCCATGATACGAATTCCTCTTCACTGGCCACCGGGGGCGGGGACGGGGAGAGCCCGGCGGCGATCTCGTAAACCGGCGGTAATTCGATCCCCCACCGGTCAGCCTTTCCAACTTCACCCCAGAACTGTTCGGGCCTGCCCTGCCAGGCGGTTTTTCCCTCCTCCAGCACCAGCAAATGATCGGCCGCTGCCACTTCGGTAAAGGCCGGGGTAAACCAGAGAAGGGCCGTCCCCTCCCTGCGCAGTTCCTGCAGGAGACTGTAGATCTTCTTTTTGCTTCCGGGGTCCAGCATGCTCAGGGGCTCGTCCAGGAGCAGGACCTTGGGGCGGAGCACCCAGAGGGCGGCCAGTGAAAGCCGGCGTTTTTGCCCCCCGGATAACCGGTGCGGCGGCGTTCCGGCCAAATGACCCAGGTCGAACCGGTCCAAAGCCTCCCGGACACGCCGCCGGATTTCCGCCGGGGGTATACCCAGGTTTTCCAAGCCGAAGGCCGTTTCCGCAGTGACGGTTTCCGCCACGAACTGGTTCTCCGGGTTCTGAAAAACAAGCCCTACGGTCTGCCGGATCTTCTGCCGGTACTGTTCATCCCGGGTGGAATACCCCTCCACCAGGACTTCGCCGGAGTCCGGCAGGTACAAGCCAGAACACAAACGGGCCAGAGTTGATTTACCCGACCCGTTGGCACCCAAAATTCCACAAAAATCTCCCGCTTCTACCTGCAGGTTAATCTTTTCCAACCCGAACCCGGCGGGGCCGGGCCGTTGTCGCGCGTGCGCGTAAGAAACGTCCTCCAAGAGAAGGAGCGCGGTCACGGCCTATTCAACCAGTTCCAACAGGGCCATCGGCGCCGCATCCCCCCGCCGCGGCTCCAGCTTAAGGATGCGGGTGTATCCCCCGTTGCGCTCCGCGTAACGGCCGGCGATCTCGTCAAACAACTTTTTCACCACGGCCTTGTCCCGCACAATCGCCGCGGCCTGGCGCCGGGCGTGCAGGTCGCCCTTTTTGGCCAAGGTAATCAATTCTTCGGCCAGGACCCTGACCTCTTTGGCCTTCATTTCTGTAGTTCTTATTCGCTCATGGGTAAAAAGGTCCGTAACCAGATTGCGGAAGAGCGCTTTCCGTTGGCTGCTCGGGCGCCCCAGTTTTCGCATGATTATCCCCCCTACTAAACGCTTGGCGTAACTTCTCTGGATTCAATATTATTCGTCTGCTTTCCGCAGGGACAAACCAAGGGCGGCAAGTTTTGACTGTACCTCTTCCAGGGATTTGCGGCCCAGGTTCCGGACTTTCATCATATCTTCCTCGGTCTTCTTAATCAGTTCCTCCACGGTATTGATGCCCGCCCGTTTCAGGCAGTTATAGGATCTGACCGAAAGGTCCAGTTCCTCAATGTTCATCTCCAGCAGTTTATCTTTGGCTTCTTCTTCTTTTTCCACCATAATCTCGGCGTCGTTCACCTTGTCGCTGAGGTTGATGAAGAGCGCCAAGTGGGCGGAGAGGATCTTCGCCGACAGGCTGAGGGCCTCCACCGGGTCGATGCTCCCATCGGTCCAGATCTCCATAACCAGGCGGTCATAATCGGTGAACTGCCCCACCCTGGTGTGTTCCACCACATAATTAACTTTTTCCACCGGAGTAAAAATCGAATCCACCGGGATGACCCCGATCACATCATCGGGTCTCTTGTTTTTCTCAGCGCTGACATAACCTCTCCCTTTATCCAGAGTGATCTCCATAACCAGCCTGCCCTCATCGCTGACGGTGGCAATATGGTGATCCGGGTTGAGGATCTCCACGTCACTGGGGACCTGGATATCCCCGGCGGTTACGTCCTTTGCCCCATGTACTTCCAAACGGACCACTTTCGGGGCTTCATCATGGAGCTTCACCCGCAACTCCTTCAAGTTTAAAATAATCTCCGTTGTATCCTCGACCACTCCGGGAATTGTGGAAAACTCATGGAGAACGCCGTCGATCTTAATGGAGGTCACGGCATACCCCGGCAGCGACGAAAGGAGAATCCTCCGCAGTGAATTCCCAAGGGTCGTACCATAACCCCGCTCCAACGGCTCGACAACAAAACGGCCGTAGTTCTCCTCCTCATTGACCTCTTCCACCGTGATCTTGGGTTTTTCGATCTCAATCAACAACACAACCCCCTTCGTACCTTATCCACCTATGCCAGGGAAAAGGACCATTAGCGGGAGTAAAGCTCGACGATGAGATGCTCCTGGATTGGTACATCAATCTGTTCCCGCGACGGAATGTTCTTGACCCGGCCCGTCCAGGTATTCGTATCCAGTTCCAACCATTCAGGGATATTTTGGCCATCATTGCCCTCAAGAATACTCTTGAAATACGGCGATTGCAAGGCCTTCTCCTTCAACTGGATAACATCGCCCGCTTTCAGCTGGTAAGAAGGGATACTAACCTTTTTCCCGTTGACCTGGAAGAAGCCATGCCTTACCATTTGCCGGGCTTCCCTGCGTGAAGAGGCCAACTGCAGACGGTAGACCACATTATCCAGCCTGGTCTCCAAGAGCTGTAACAAGTTCTCGCCGGTAATCCCCCGCTTCTTTTCGGCCAAATCGAAGTACCGGGCGAACTGGGCCTCCAAAATCCCGTAGATCCGGCGGAGTTTTTGTTTCTCTCTTAACTGCAAACCATATTCGGAAATCTTTCTTCTCCCCTGCCCGTGTTCACCAGGGGCATAGCTTCTCCGGTTAAAACTGCATTTATCGGAGAGGCACCGTGCTCCTTTAAGAAAAAGCTTTTCCCCTTCCCGGCGGCACATCCGGCAGACGGGTCCAGTATACCTTGCCATTGAAAAACTTACACCTCCCATTTTATTCGGCGCGTGGCTGCGCGTATGACGTATCTCAGGCGGCTATTCCCAAAATGCCCCGGGACTCTCAGACCCGCCGGCGTTTCGGAGGACGGCAACCGTTATGCGGTATCGGTGTAACATCCTTAATCAGGCTGACTTCCAGCCCGGCCGCTTGGAGCGAACGGATGGCCGCTTCCCTGCCGGCGCCCGGCCCTTTTACATAAACCGCCACTTGTTTCATACCCATTTCCATGGCGCTTTTGGCCGCCGCTTCCGCTGCCATGCCCGCGGCGTAAGGCGTGCTTTTCCGCGAACCCTTAAAGCCCATTGTCCCTGCGGAAGCCCAGGTTAAAACATTGCCGTTGGGTTCGGATATGGTAACGATGGTATTGTTAAAGGTGGATTTGATGTGGGCCACTCCGCTTTCCACGTATTTCCGTTCTTTCTTCCGCGTCCTGCTACCCTTTTTGGCCTTTGCCATCCAGCTTAAACCTCCTTATTACTTCTTCCGGCGGACACCGACGGTTTTTGCCGGCCCTTTTCTGGTCCGCGCATTGGTTCTGGTTCTCTGGCCGCGCACCGGCAGGTTCCGCCGGTGCCGGAGCCCGCGGTAACTGCCAATCTCTATCAACCGCTTGATATTCATGGTCTCCTCGCGCCGGAGATCCCCTTCCACCTTGTAGTCCCTGTCGATTACCTCACGTAACCGGTTAATCTCTTCTTCAGTGAGATCCCGCACCCGGGTATCAGGGCTGACTTTCGTCGCTTCTAAAACCTTTTTTGCTGAGGTAAGACCGATCCCATAGATATAAGTGAGGGCGACTTCCACCCGTTTATCCCGCGGCAGGTCCACACCGGCAATTCGTGCCATATGCCATTCCCTCCTTTAGCCCTGCTTCTGCTTGTGTTTTGGGTTTATACAGATAACCCAGACCCGCCCTTTCCGGCGGATTATCTTACAGTGTTCACAGATCTTTTTTACAGACGGTCTGACTTTCACGGTGATCGCTCCTTTTTATTCCGCCGCGGTCCCTCGCGGTACCGGGCGGCAGCGGTTCTCCAATCTCTCACTTATAACGGTAAACAATTCTTCCCCTGGTTAGATCATAAGGAGATAATTCCACCAGTACCCGGTCTCCGGCCAAAATCTTAATGAAGTTCATCCGCATTTTCCCGGAAATATGGGCCAAAATCTTGTGACCGTTGGCCAGTTCCACCCGGAACATGGCATTCGGCAACGGTTCCACCACTGTCCCTTCAACCTCAATAACATCCTCTTTGGCCATTGCTTCCCTCCTCCGGTTCGGTTTTCCCGAGGCGGGCCAGGGCCCGGCGGATCTCTTCGGCCGTAACCCGTCCGCCACCGGTGATTTTCTGCTCGATCTCCCGGTCGACCAAGGGAGAAACTTGTACATGCCGCAGGTTTTTCCTTTTCGGGTGTTCCGCTGTGCGTTTCACCCCGTCCGCCACCAGGAGAAACCGATCGCCTTCAAAACCAACAAGCAAATACTCTTGGCCGCGGTCCCGTCCCTGGATCGAACGGACCTTTTGGCCCGGACGAAGCCCGGCAAAATTCCCCTCTTCTACCATACTATCAATTCCTCTCCATCCCTTGCTTCCGGTGGCACCCTGGTCAGGATCTCCGGTTCATCCCCGGTCACCAAAACCGTATGCTCGAAATGGGCGGAATAGCTGCCGTCTCTTGTCGTCACAGTCCAATTGTCGGCCGGGCTGACCCGTACCCGGTACCCGCCGCAGTTGACCATCGGTTCAATCGCCAGGGTCATCCCGGGTTTCAACAACGGGTCATACCCTTTTTGCAAAGGCGAGACAAAATTCGGAATCTGCGGTTCCTCATGCATGGCCTGGCCGATCCCATGGCCGACAAAATCCCTGACCACCGAGAACCCGTTCTTCTCCACATGCTCCTGGATGGCGCTGGAAACTGCGGAAAGACGGTTGCCGGACCGGGCCTTTTTTATCCCTTCCCATAAGGCCTCCCGGGTCACCCGGATCAGTTTCTCGTGTTCCGGGGCGACCTTTCCCACGGGAACGGTCAGGGCGGCATCCGCATAGTACCCCCGGTAAATAACGCCAAAATCCAGGCTGACCAGATCGCCCGCTTTCAGCCGCCGGGGGCCGGGGATCCCGTGGACCACCTCATCATTCACCGACACACAGAGGCTGGCTGGAAACCCGTTGTAACCTTTGAAGGCGGCGGTCACCCCGAATTTCGCCACCTCATCCTCGGCCATCCGGTCGAGTTCACCGGTGGTAATTCCCGGTGTGACCGCTTTTGCCACCCGGCTGAGGATCCTGGCAACCACCTCGCCGGCTTTGCGCATCCGTTCGATCTCAAAACCGGATTTGCGGCTGATCATCCGCCGGCTCCTCGCAACGCAGTAATAAGCTCCTGGTACACCCCGGCGATATCCTGGTCGCCGTTGACCTCCAGCAACAAACCGGCTTCCTGGTAATACCGGATGAGCGGCTCAGTCTGGCGGAAGTAGACCTCCAGGCGGTTCCTGACAACCTCCTCCCGGTCATCCTCCCGCTGGTAGAGAGGGCCGCCGCACTGGTCGCAGACCCCGGCCTGCTTCTCTTTTTTGGTCTCCAGATGGTAGACCGCGCCGCATTGCCGGCAGATCCGGCGGCCGGAAAGCCTTTTCACCAAAACCTCGGCAGGAACCGCGATATTGATCACTGCAGTAAGCTCACGGCCTTCCCCGGCCAGGAAATCGGCGAGCGCATCGGCCTGGGGAACCGTCCGCGGAAAACCGTCCAGGAGAAAACCGGGGTCTGTATCCGGCTGGCGGAGCCTTTCGGCCACGATACCAATGACGATCTCATCCGGAACCAATTCGCCGCTGTCCAGATACTTCTTGGCCTTTTCCCCCAAGGGCGTCCGGTCTTTAATCGCCGCCCGGAAGATATCGCCCGTGGAGATATGGGGGATGGCGAAATCCACAGTCAACTTCTCGGCCTGCGTACCCTTGCCGGCCCCGGGGGGCCCCAAAAGAACAAGGTTGGTCCTTTTCATCAACAGCACTCCTATTTCAAAAAGCCTTCATACTGCCGCATCAGCAGCTGGGCTTCGATCTGTTTCATCGTGTCGATCGCCACACCCACTACGATCAAGAGCCCGGTACCGCCAAAGCCCACCGGCATCTTGGTAAGGCCGCTAATGAGATAAGGGAGAAGAGCGATACCGGTTAAGAACAAGGCCCCTGCCAGAGTAATACGGCTTAAAACCCGGTCCAGGTACTCCGCGGTTGCCCGTCCCGGCCGGATTCCGGGGATAAACCCGCCGTATTTCTTCATATTGTTGGCGACTTCCACCGGGTTGAAAGTCACCGCGGTATAGAAATAGGTGAAGATAAAGATAAACAAGGCATAAAGCACCATATATAACCATTGGCCCGGGGTCAGCAGGAAAATCAGCCGGCCCCAAAACCCGCCGACATTCGGGAAGAACTGGGCAATGGTCAAGGGAAAAGCCAATACCGACGAGGCAAAGATTACCGGGATCACCCCGGCCTGGTTAATCCTGAGCGGCAGGTGCGTGGCCTGCCCCCCGTACATCCTCCGCCCGACCACTCTCTTGGCATACTGGACCGGGATCTTCCTCTGTCCCTCGGTGACAATAACGACAAAGACTATAACCGCCAGGGCGATAACGAGAAATGCCAGGAAACCGAGGGGGTGAACCCCGCCGACGCCAAGATTTTGAAAGGTGACAATAGTCGAGGGCAACAAACGGGAGATAATACCGGCAAAGATCAACAGGGAAATACCGTTGCCGATTCCCCGTTCGGAGATGACTTCGCCCAGCCACATCAGTAAAACGCTTCCCGCGGTCATCACGGTGATCGCCGTCACGAGCGCCCAGGGATTACCCGGGTCGGTCATGGCATCGCGAAAGCCTATGGTCAATGCGGTCGCCTGCAAGAGGCCGAGGATGACCGTGCCGTACCGGGTATACTGGGCAATCACCTTCCGGCCTTCCACCCCTTCCTTGGCCAGTTCCTCCAGGCGGGGGATGACAATGGTCAAGAGATTCATAATAATCGAAGCAGTGATATAAGGGTTGACGCCCAAGGCAAATAGGGACATATTGGCTAAAGCCCCGCCGGAAAAGAGGTTCAAAAGGGCGAAAATCGTATCAGCGCCGAATTCCCGCGGGTTCATCCCGGGGATCACGACAAAGGAACCCAACCGGAAGATGGCCAGGAGCAATAACGTCCAGAGCATCTTTTTCCGCAGATCCGGAAGTTTGAAGGCGGTTTTCATCGCGTCCAGCATCTTATATCACCTCGGCCTTCCCGCCGGCTGCCTCAATCTTGGCCACCGCTGATTTGCTGAAACCGTTGCTCGTGACGGTCAGCTTTTTCGTGAGTTCGCCGCGGCCCAAAATCTTCACCCCGTCCCCGGTGGTCTTGATAATTCCTTTTTCCAGGAGGAGTTCGGGGGTTACCTTCGTGCCACTCCTAAACTGGTTCAATTTCTCCACATTAACAACGACCCAGTTTTTCTTAAACACGGCATTGGTAAAGCCCCGCTTGGGCAAACGGCGTTGCAACGGGGTCTGCCCGCCTTCAAAGGCCGGACCTTTGCCCCCGCCGGACCGTGCTTTCTGCCCTTTCTGGCCCCGGCCGGCGGTCTTCCCCAACCCGGAACCAATACCCCGGCCAACACGCCGTGCCGCCTTTTTTGCGCCCGGGACCGGCTGTAATTGGTCAACTCTCACGATGCCACCCCCTATTCTTCAGTTACTTCCAGTAAATGCTCGACTTTTTTCACCATTCCGCGAATCTCCGGCGTATCGGGCTTCACGATTGTCTGGTACAAACGGCGAAAGCCCAATGCGGCAATGGTCGCTTTTTGGTCTTCCTTCTGCCCGATTATACTACGTTTCCATGTAAGCGTAAGCTGCTTATTCCTGGCTTTTCTTGCCATATCCATCCACTCCTCTTTTTATCCCAAAAGCCGTTCCACGGGAACCCCGCGTAGCCGGGCGACTTCCTCCGCTGTTTTCAAGGATTTTAAGCCCTGAACAGTAGCGTTGACAATATTCAGCGGGTTATCGGAGCCCAGGGACTTAGTGAGGATATCCCGTACCCCGGCCAGTTCCAGGATGGCCCGGACCGGCCCGCCGGCAATCACCCCGGCGCCAGGAGCGGCCGGTTTTAAAAGGACTTTTCCGGCGCCAAACTCCCCGATAACCGGATGGGGGATGGTCGTATTGACGATCGGTACGGTAAAAAGGTTCTTTTTGGCGTCTTCGACCCCCTTGCGGATCGCCTCCGGGACCTCCCCGGCCTTGCCATGGCCGACCCCGACATGGCCCTGGCCGTCGCCGACGACCACCAAAGCGCTGAAACTGAACCTGCGTCCACCTTTGACAACTTTGGCTACACGGTTGATATAGACCACCCGTTCTTCAAGTTCCATCTCGTTTGGGTCTAGTTTTCGCTCGTCCATTATAACCCCCCTCTTCTAAAAGTCAAGCCCTTTTTCCCGGGCCGCCTCTGCTAAAGCTGCCACCCGGCCGTGATAAAGATGGCCGCCGCGGTCAAAGACCACCTGCTTGATGCCATTGGCCAGCGCCCGTTCGGCAATAATCTCCCCGACAAGCTTGGCGCCGGCAATATTCCCGCTGTCTTTGCCTACCTTTTTCCTGATCTCCGGTTCCAAAGTGGAGGCGGAAAGCAAGGTTTTCCCGGCGGTATCATCGATAATCTGCGCGTAAATATGACGAAGGCTCTTAAAAACCGAAAGGCGCGGGCGTTCAGCGGTACCGGAGACTTTTTTCCGGAGCCGCAGATGACGCTTGATCCGGGCTTCACTTCGGCTGGTTTGAGCAGACATTTCCTCCTACCCCTTTCCTCACGCGTACGCGTTACTTGCCGGCCTTACCCGCTTTACCGGCTTTCCTCCGGACATACTCGTTTTCATAGCGGATACCTTTCCCTTTGTACGGCTCAGGTTTACGGACTCTCCTGATGATCGCCGCCATCTCGCCGACTTTCTGCTTGTCAATCCCCTGCACAACAATTTTATTCGGCGCCGGGACCGTAATTTCGACCCCGGTAAAGGGATCAATCTCCACCGGTTGCGAATAACCGACATTGAGTACTAGTTTGTTCCCCTGCATGGTTGCACGGTACCCGACCCCGTGAATCTCCAGGGTTTTGGTGAAACCGTTGCTTACCCCTTCCACCATGTTGGCGACGAGGGTTCTCACCAAACCGTGGAGGGATTTACTGCGTTTGCTGTCATCAGACCGCTCCACAATTATTTGCCCCGTTTCCTGCCGGACCCGGGTCTCCCCCGGAATTTCCTGGCTGAGTTCACCCTTCGGCCCTTTCACCTTGACCAGGGCGCCGTCAATTTCCACGCTTACTCCGGACGGGAGTGGAATCGGTTTCTTGCCAATCCTTGACAAAGTAGACACCCCCTTTTCAGACTTGACGCTTGCGCAGGATCTTGCGGGCTTCTTTGGGTTACCAGATATAACAGAGGACTTCCCCGCCAACGCCCTCTTTGCGCGCGGCTTTGTCCGTCATTATTCCTTTGGATGTGGAGAGAACCGCCACACCCAACCCCCCGAGCACCTTGGGGATCTCGTTCTTACCAACGTAAACCCTAAGGCCGGGCTTGCTGATCCTTTTCAATCCGGAAATGACCCGCTTTTTCCCGACATACTTCAGGTAGATCTTGATGATCCCCTGGTAATTGCCTTCAAGGATTTCGTAGTCCTCGATATATCCTTCATTCTTTAAGATTTCGGCCACCGCTTTTTTCACGTTGGAAGCGGGAATCTCCACGGTTTTGGCCCGGACAATATTGGCGTTACGGATACGCGTCAACATATCGGCAACCGGATCCGTCATCACCATGGCGACAACCTCCTTCTTCACCAGCTGGCTTTATGAATTCCGGGAATCTCGCCCCGGTGCGCCAGGTTACGAAAGCACACCCGGCAGATCTGAAATTTCCGCATATACGCGCGGGGCCGGCCGCACAATTTACACCGGTTGTAGCGGCGAACGGGAAATTTCGGTTCCCGGTTGGCTTTATTGATCAGTGCTTTCTTTGCCATTTTCCTCCTCCTCTTAGGAAGGCCTGAAAGGCATCCCCAGAAGTTTTAATAATTCAAAGGCCTCTTCATCCGTTTTGGCCGAAGTCACGATCACCACGTCCATCCCGCGGACCTTGTCAATCTTGTCATAGTTGATCTCCGGGAAAATTAACTGTTCCCGGAGGCCCAGGCTGTAATTGCCCCGCCCGTCAAAGGACCGGGGTGAAACGCCGCGGAAGTCGCGGATCCGTGGTAAAGCAATATTAAAGAGCTTATCGAGGAACTCGTACATTCTCCGGCCCCGGAGAGTCACTTTGCAGCCTACCGGCATCCCGGCCCGGACTTTAAATGCGGCAATTGACTTTTTGGCCCTGGTGACCACCGGTTTTTGCCCGGCGATTTGCGTCAGATCCTCGACCGCCGCGTCTATTGCCTTGGCGTCCTGGGTGGCATCTCCCACGCCCATATTGATAACGACCTTGACCAAACGGGGCACTTCCATAGCATTTTTATATCCGAACCGGCTCTTTAAGCCAGGGATAGCTTCTTTTTCATACCTTTCCTGCAGCCGAGTCACGGGTGCACCTCCTCTCACTCGCTCAGTCGATGGACTTTCCGCATTTTTTACAGATTCTTACCGGGAAACCGTCGGCGGTCCGTTCTCTATTAATCCGGGCGGGCTGGCTGCAAGCCGGGCAAACCAGCATCACTTTGGAGGCCGGCAGCGGCATGGCTTTGTCGATCACCCCGCCTTGGGGATTCTCCCTGGTTGGTCTGGCATGTTTCTTCGCCAGGTTCACGCCTTCGACAATGACCGTCCCCTCTTTGGCCAAAACCCGCTGGATCTTTCCCCGCCGGCCTTTGTCTTTACCGGAAAGGACCAAAACTTCATCGCCCTTGCGCAGATGCTTTATTACGCCCACGGTCTGACCTCCCCTCTTGGAAAATGAAAAACTATAAGACCTCCGGCGCCAGGGAGATAATCTTCATGAAGTTCTTCTCCCTGAGTTCCCGGGCCACAGGCCCAAAAATCCGCGTCCCCCTGGGATTCATCTGGTCGGTAAGGATCACCGCCGCGTTATCGTCAAACCGGATATAAGACCCGTCAGGCCTGCGGATTTCCTTCTTCGTCCTGACCACTACCGCTTTGACGATCTCGCCTTTTTTCACCCCGACGGTCCCCGTGCCTTTCCGGGCAGCCGACGGCGGCAACGCGTCCTTCACGACACCGATAATCACATCACCCGGCCTGGCATAGCGTTTTCTCGAACCGCCAAGGACCCGGATGCACATGATTTTTTTGGCGCCGGAATTATCAGCCACATTCAGATAGGACTCTGATTGGATCATTGTTGCCTTTCCCCCCTTCTCTCCCGGCAGTAGCCCATGCACCCAAGTGCACGTGTTATTTTGCCTTTTCTACGATGGACACAACCCGCCAGCGCTTTTCCTTGCTTAACGGCCGGGTCTCCATGACCCGCACCTTATCGCCGATCCGGCATTCATTCTTCTCGTCATGGGCTTTCAGTTTTGCGGTGCGGCGAATGGTCTTCCCCAGAAGCGGGTGGCGGACCAGTCTTTCCACGGCCACCACCACAGTTTTATCCATTTTGTCGCTGACAACCATCCCTACCCGGGTCTTGCGGTGCGAACGTTCAAGCATTGCGGGTCTTCAACCTCCTTCCTTCCTGTTTCCGGTTGGTTTCGATCTGTGCCTCCCGTTCCCACAGGACCGTTTTTACCCGGGCCAGATCTTTCCGGACCATCCGGATCCGCCGGTAATTATCCAGTTGCCCGGTGGCCAGCTGGAAACGGAGGTTGAAGAGTTCGGCCTTGAGATCGTCAGCCTTCTTCTGCAACTCCTCCAATGTCAATTCCCGCAGTTCACTAGCTTTCATGGGCTTCACCACCCGTCTCTTCCCGCCGGACAATCTTTGTCTTAATCGGCAATTTATGCCCGGCCAATCTTAAGGCCTCTTCGGCCAGGCTTTGTGCTACTCCGGCAACCTCGAAGATAATCCGGCCAGGTTTTACTACCGCCACCCAATATTCCGGTGAACCTTTACCGCTACCCATCCGGGTTTCCGCCGGTTTCGCCGTCACCGGTTTATCGGGGAAGATTTTAATCCAGATCCGTCCGCCTCTCTTAACATGCCTCGTCAAGGCAATACGGGCCGCCTCAATCTGCGTACTGGTGATCCAGCCCGGTTCCACCGCTTTTAGCCCGTAATCGCCAGAAACCAATTGGGACCCGCGGTAGGCAGTGCCTTTCATCCGTCCCCGCTGGACTTTACGGCGTCTTACTCTCCTTGGCGCCAGCATCTTTATTCGCCTCCTTCAGCCTTCGTCTCCTTCTTGGCTTGGAGCACCTCTCCCCTGTTGATCCAAACCTTAACGCCAATCTTACCGTAGGTTGTATTTGCCTCGCTGAACCCGTAGTCAATATCCGCCCGCAAGGTATGCAGGGGGACCTTCCCTTCACTATAACCTTCGGTACGGGCAATCTCCGCACCCATCAACCTTCCACTGCAGGCCACTTTCATCCCCAAGGCGCCGAAACGCATGGTCCGGTTAATCGCCTGTTTCATCGCCCGGCGGAAGGATACCCTCTTTTCCAATTGCGCAGCAATATTCTCCGCCACCAGTTGGGCATTGAGTTCCGGGGTCTTCACCTCGGCGATATTCAGGGCAATCTGTTTCGAGGTCAGCTCCTCCAGTTCTTTCCGGAGCTTCTCCACTTCCGTTCCGCCCCGGCCGATGACCATTCCCGGGCGGGCCGTGTGGATTGTCACCTTGATCCTGTTCGCCGCCCGCTCAATCTCCACCCGCGCGATCCCGGCGTTATAAAGTTTTTCCTTAATAAGACGGCGGATCTTTATATCTTCATGCAGGAAGGTGGCGTAATCCTTCTCCGCAAACCACCGGCCGTCCCAGTCGCGGATAATCCCAAGGCGAAGGCCTACCGGATGTACCTTTTGGCCCATCTCCTCAATCCTCCTTTTCCCCGACGATAATCGTAATATGGCTGGTCTTTTTCCGAATCAAGAACGCCCGTCCCTGCGCACGGGGGCGGATCCTCTTGAGTGTCGCTCCTTGATCGACAAAGGCCTTGCTGACAACCAAGTTATCCCGGTTTAGCTCATGGTTATTCTCCGCGTTGGCAACGGCGGAATTCAGGACTTTCAGCAAGACCGCCGCCGCCGCCCTTGGGGTATGGCGAAGAATGGCCGCTGCCTCGTCCACGCTTTTTCCCCGGATTTCATTCATCACCTGCCGGACTTTGCGCGGTGCGATCCGGACGTAACGCGCAACAGCTCTGGCTTCCATCTTATCTCCCTCCCCCTTAAGGAATACTCCTCTCCGCGCGCGTGCGCGCGAAAAAATCAGGTAGTTTCATTTTTCTCGAGCCCCGCCAGTAAAGGCCGGACCCTGTTATGGTTTTTTCCCTATTTCAAGGCGGTCGAACGTTCCGTGTGGCCGCTGTGCCCCCTGAACATCCGGGTGGGGGCAAACTCTCCCAGCTTATGCCCGACCATATCCTCGGTAATATAGATTGGCACGTGCTTCCGCCCGTCATGGACGGCGATGGTGTGCCCTACCATCTCCGGGAAAATCGTCGAGCTCCGGGCCCAGGTCTTGATGACCCTTTTTTCGCCGCGTTTATTCATCTCCTCAATCTTTTTACGGAGATTAGCGTCAATATACGGGCCTTTCTTTAATGAACGTGACATGCCTCTCCTCCCTTTCCATCTCTATTTACGGCCTACGCCGCCTGACAATCAAACGGTCGGAGGGTTTCTTCTTTCTGGTCCGCCGTCCGAGCGCCGGTTTCCCCCAAGGAGTAACCGGTGCGCGGCCGATCGGCGATCTTCCTTCACCACCGCCGTGCGGGTGATCAACCGGGTTCATCGCCACACCCCGCACGGAAGGCCGCCGCCGCAGCCAGCGGATGCGCCCGGCCTTACCGATGGTGATATTCTCATGCTCCACATTGCCGGTCTGGCCAATGGTGGCCATACAATCCAGGTGGATAAGGCGCACCTCGCCGGAGGGCAGGCGGACATGGGCATAGTTGCCCTCTTTCGCCATGAGCTGCGCGGCCGCTCCGGCACTGCGCACCAGTTGCCCGCCGCGGTTCTTGTACAATTCAATATTATGGATTAGGGTTCCCACCGGGATGTTGGCCAGGGGCAAAGCGTTCCCGACCTTGATATCGGCATCCGGTCCGGAAACCACTGTATCGCCCACGCTCAAGCCATCCGGCGCAAGGATATAGCGTTTTTCACCGTCGACATAGTGCAGGAGGGCAATCCGCGCACTGCGGTTGGGATCATATTCAATCGCCGCCACTTTGGCGGGGATCCCGAATTTATCCCGTTTAAAATCGATTATCCGGTATCTTCTCTTGTGACCGCCGCCCCGGTGCCGCACGGTTATCCTGCCGGTATTGTTTCTACCCCCGAATTTCTTCAAGGGAGCGAGCAATGACTTTTCCGGTTTGCCCTTTGTGATCTCATCAAAGCGGGATACCGTCATAAACCGGCGTCCAGGCGTGGTCGGTTTGAAATTCTTAACTGCCATTGCTGGACCTCCTTAGTGGAGAGGGATTAAACTCCCTCGAAAAATTCAATACGGCTTCCCGGCGCCAGGGTAACCACAGCCTTTTTCTCGCTGGGCCGCCGGCCTTCAAACCTGCCTAATCTCTTGAGTTTGCCTGTCATATTAATGGTATTGACATCCAATACCCGCACCTTAAAGATCTCTTCCACCGCCTGCCTGATCTGGGTCTTGTTCGCCCGGCGGTCAACAATAAAGCAGTATTTGTTTTCCGCCATCAAACTGGTGGTTTTCTCTGTAACCACCGGCCTTTTTATTACATCTCTGGCCTCCATCACGCCAACGCCTCCTCAAGCTTAGTCACAGCGTCCCTCGTCAGAACCAGCCGGTGATGGGTTAATAGATTATAAACATTAAGGCTTTCCGGAAGTACGGTCGTAACTCCCGGGAGGTTCCGGGCTGATTTCATCACATTTTCGTCTTTTTCGGCCATAACAATTAAGGCCTTTTCCTTGTCAATCTTTAAATTGGCGAGTACCTTGAGCATGGCCTTGGTTTTGGGCTCAGCAAAAGCCAGTTCCGCCAGGACAATGGTCTCCCCCGCCTGAACCTTGGCGGAGAGGGCGGATTTTAAGGCCTGACGCCGTGCTTTTTTGGGCATCTTCAAACTGAAATCCCTGGGGGTAGGAGGAAAAACCACACCCCCGCCAGTCCAGATCGGTGAACGCCGGCTCCCGTGCCGGGCCCGGCCGGTCCCCTTCTGCCGCCAGGGTTTTTTCCCTCCCCCGCGTACTTCGGACCTGGTTTTAGCTTTGGCTGTACCCCGGCGGGCGGCTGCCAAATGCCTTACGATCGCCAAGTGAAGAAGGGCTTGATTCACTTTGGTCCCAAAAACCGAATCCGCCAGGGTAATTTCGCCGGTTTGTTCTCCGTCCATATTATAAACTGGTAATGTCGGCATCTTAATCCTCCTCTCATGCGGATTCATCATTTAGCTGCTTTTACCGTCTCTTTAATCAGAAGCAGGCTGCCTTTTTTCCCCGGAACCGCCCCTTTAAGCAAGAGGAGGTTGTTTTCCGGGTCGACCCGGACCACCTCAAGCCCTTGAATGGTGACCCGCTCGCCACCCATCCGCCCGGGTAATTTCCGTCCTTTAAATACTCGCGCCGGATCAGTGGCCCCGAGCGAACCGGGACGCCGGTGATACATGGACCCATGGGCCATCGGGCCCCGCTGGAAACCATGGCGTTTGATCGCCCCGGCAAAACCTTTGCCCTTGGATGTGCCGGTCACATCGACCCTCTCCCCTTCCTGGAAGAGATCGGCCTTCAGGACCTGCCCAACCTGGTAATTCTCTTCTTCCCCGGCATCAATCCGGATTTCCCGTAAATACCGCTGGGGATTGATCCCGGCCCGGACAAAATGTCCCTCGAGGGGCTTGTTCACCAGTTTTTTCTTCTTAACTTCTTCCAGTCCCAGTTGGACCGCGTTGTAACCGTCCTTTTCCTCAGTCTTTATTTGCACTACCACGCAGGGACCGGCTTCGACAACCGTCACCGGAACCACATGGCCGGCAGAGTTAAAAACCTGAGTCATACCAACCTTTTTGCCGAGAATTCCTTTAGGCAAAACCAGACACCTCCACCTGCGAAACATGCGCGACCCGCGCGCCGGTTCACAGTTTAATCTCAATGTCAACCCCAGCCGGGAGATCAAGACGCATCAAAGCATCGACCGTCTTGGAACTGGGTTCCAAAATATCGATTAACCGCTTATGGGTTCTCATTTCAAACTGTTCCCGCGAATCTTTATCCTTATGAACCGAACGCAAGACTGTAAAAATGCTCTTCTCCGTCGGCAGGGGAACCGGTCCGGAGACTACCGCCCCTGTCCGCTTTGCGGTCTCAACAATCTTCTCCGCCGACTGATCCAGCAGCCTATGGTCAAAGGCCTTTAAGCGAATGCGAATCTTCTGATTGGCCATTCTCCGTCCCTCCTTAATTCCGGGCGTCTCTGGTGCGCCCAGGCGCACCAGAGACAAAACCGCTTACAATGAAACGAGGGCACGCAGGGGCAAACGCCCCTGCGCCCTGTAATTACGCCAGGATCTTGGTGACCACACCGGCGCCGACGGTCCGCCCGCCTTCACGGATGGCAAACCGGAGCCCTTCCTCCATGGCGATGGGGGTGATCAATTTCACCTTCAACCGCACATTGTCCCCG
>JAAYGG010000035.1 GCA_012727895.1 Bacillota bacterium | reverse complement strand
GCGACCCGGCGCCCGTTGACCCGGGCGACAACCCCGGCTCCTTTTATCACATTGGTTTTTTCCACCGGGTAGAGTTTTGTCTCCCCGATATATTCGACAACAGCGGTGGCCAGGGGGTGGTCCGATTCCCTTTCCACACTGGCAAGGTAGGCCAATACCTCTTTCACATCTTCGCCGTAGAATTCTTCCTCTGTTACCTCAGGTTTGCCCATTGTCAAGGTGCCGGTTTTGTCAAAAACGATGGTATCAACCTTGCTGAAATCGTCAATGACTTCGCTGCCCTTGAGCAGAACACCGTGGCGCGCGCCGTTGCCGATACCGGCCACATTGGAAACGGGTACGCCGATCACCAATGCCCCCGGGCACCCCAAGACCAGGATGGTAATGGCCAGTTCAATGTCGTGGGAAAGGAGCCAGACGATAAAAGCAAGGACCAAAACTGCGGGGGTGTAGTGTTTTGCGAACCTGTCGATAAACCGTTCGGCTTTAGACTTTGAATCTTGCGCTTCTTCAACCAGTTCAATAATCCGGCCAAAGGTGGTGTCTTCCCCGACCCGGTCGGCAACAATTTGCAGGGTTCCGTTTTCCAGAATCGTTCCGGCGTAGACGGTTGCCCCCTTTTCTTTGCCTACAGGAAGCGACTCGCCGGTAATGCTGGCCTCATTAACATAGCCTTCTCCCGCTAAAACACTACCGTCAACAGGGACCTTCGCCCCGGTTTTCACCAGGAGGATATCGCCCACATTAACCTCGTCAATTTTTACTTCGACAAACTCACCGTTCTCCATTTGCTTCAGGGCGCTTTCCGGCGCCATTTCCGTCAACTCTTTAATGGCGGAACGCGTCTTGTTCAGTGTCCGCTGTTCCAGATAAGCGCCGAAAAGGAAGAGAAAGGTGACAATGGCCGACTCTTCAAGGTTTTTTATTAAAAACGCGCCGGCAACGGCGATGGTAACCAAAAGATCGATACTGACGACCTTAACCCTTAGCGCCTGGTAGGCTTGGATGGCAATGGGCGCCACCCCCATAATTGAGGCGAGCGCCAGGGACCAGAGGGCTAAAGCTTCATTTTTAAACCCAAATTTGCCGGTAAAGGCGATTATAATCAAAATGCCGCTAAGCACTGTGATCGGTTTTTTCTTGCCTAATATGTAGCTTTGCATCTTCTTACCCCCTTTCTCTATAATTAGCCCTACATATTTTTATCGGCGCACACCCTGTCTGTTCCAGCCGGCATATTGCAATTCCCGCAATTGCCCTTCGGGGTCCTCTTCGCAGTGATTACCGGCCGAAACTTCGCCATACCCGGTACATCTATTCCCGCAGGCTCCGTATTGTATTTTCACTCTTATTGTAATAGAATAATGCTGAAAAAGCGGTAACCAAAGTTACCAAGGGATGAGGGTGATCACAATTTTTACAGAATGGGAAAGAGCATTGGCGGCCTGCCGGTTATTTGCCGGGATTGACAGTGAAGAACTGGAGATTATGCTGGAATGCTTAAACCCGGCGGTTCGCAGCTATAAAAAGAATGAATATCTGGCGGTCCAGGGTGACGATCTCCATGGCTTGGGTGTCCTGCTCGAAGGGGAAGTAATGGTTGTTAAGGAGAATGCCGCCGGGGAAAGGGTGATTATGGCGGTTTTGGGCGCGGGTGATATTTTCGGGGAGACCGCGGCCTTTTCCGGGGCGCGGAAATGGCCGGCCTCCGTTCTTGCCCAGGTGGATTGTAAGGCGTTTTTCTTGCCACCGGAGAAGATCACCGGGAATTGTCAAAGGCAATGCCCTAGCCACCGGCGGCTAATCACCAATATGCTCCGGATTGTCTCGGACAAGGCCCTGGCGCTCAATAAAAAAGTGGAGTATTTGACCATCAAGAACCTGCGGGGCAAGATCAGCGCCTTTCTCCTGGAACACCATGAAAAACAGGGGTCGGCCACTTTCACTTTGCCGCTGAAACGAAATGAGATGGCGGAGTTCTTGCATGTGGCGCGGCCTTCCCTTTCCAGGGAGATGTGTAGGATGAGAGAAGAAGGGGTAATTGATTTTCATAAATCCACAATCAAAATCAAGGACCTGGAAGCATTAAAAAATATGATTGAGTGAATGGTTTTCCACCAATCCCGGTACGTTTTTTACCGGTACGCTTTTGGCACAAAGGATGGAAAAGGCAAAATAAAGGGGAAAATCTAAAAATCCACAATTAAAAAGGAAAATCCCCGAAAAGGGCGAATGATAAGAGTCATGGTGATAAAGGCATTGGAAGCAAGGGGTTTTGGCGCGCAGGGGCGCCGCGTGTCATTATTACGAAAAGGGGGAAAAAATATTGCAAGCAGTAGATAATGTCCAGGTAGTCCTGGCAATGGTTATCTACATGTTAATCGTTATCGGGATCGGGTTTTTTTATGCCCGCCGGGCGGGGGAAAGCACTGCCAACTTTTTAATTGGCGGGAGAAAAATCGGTCCCTGGATTACCGCCTTGGGAGCGGAGGCCTCCGACATGAGCGGCTGGCTTTTAATGGGCTTGCCCGGGGTGGCTTATTTTTTTGGGTTGGCTGAAGCGATCTGGACCGCCATCGGGCTTTTAATCGGGACCTACCTGAACTGGTTGTTTGTGGCAAAAAGGCTTCGGTCTTATTCGGTGGTGGCCGGCAACGCCATTACCATTCCGGACTTCTTCAGCAACAGGTTTAAGGAAGAGAAAAAGGTCGTCATGGCCATAGTGGCCTTGTTTATCCTAGTCTTCTTCACGGTTTATGCTTCCAGTTGTCTTGTTGCCATGGGCAAACTTTTCTCTTCGTTATTTGGAGTCAATTATCAACTGATGATGATTCTTGGCGCTGTTTTTGTGTTATTCTATACTTTTATCGGTGGTTTCCTGGCGGAAAGCGCCTCCGATTTTATGCAGGGTACAGTGATGATCGTTGCCCTGGTTGTTGTTTTTCTGACCGGAACTTCACTGGCCGGCGGTGTGGATGCCATTGTTGAGAATATCAAAGACTTCCCCGGGTTCCTGGAGTTTTTTGGCCTTGCCCAACCGGTAATGGAAGATGGTGTTCAGGTTGTAGCTGATAACAAGCCTTTATTTGGGGCTGCCGGTAGTTACGGTTTTCTCGCCGTGATTTCCACCCTTGCCTGGGGGCTGGGCTATTTCGGCATGCCGCAGGTATTGTTGAAGTTCATGGCGATCCGGGACCCCAACGAACTCACCTTGTCGCGGAGGGTCGCCACCATCTGGTGTGCCATTTCCCTGGCGGCCGCCGTCGGCATCGGACTCATGGGTAGGGCCCTTTACCCCACGGTTTTCCTTACCCCCAGTTCGGCGGAGAATATCTTTATCTTATTATCAACCAAATTCTTCCCGCCCTTCCTTGCCGGTCTGGTGATGTCGGGGATCCTGGCGGCCACGATCAGCTCCTCCGACTCTTACCTGCTCATTGCTGCCTCGGCTTTTTCGAAAAGCCTCTACCATGGTATTTTCAAGAAAGACGCCAGCGACCGGGTGGTTTTATACATGACAAGAATTGCCTTGCTGGTCATTGCCGCAATTGCGATGATTATCGCTTTGGATGAAAACAGCATCATTTTCCGGATCGTCTCTTTTGCCTGGGCCGGTTTTGGGGCGACCTTCGGCCCGCTGATGCTCTTCTCCCTCTTCTGGAAGAGACTGAACAGGGCCGGGGCGATCGCGGGGATGGTGACCGGGGGCGGCATGGTCTTCTTCTGGAAGCTCGTGCTTAATCCGTTGGGCGGCGTTTGGGCCATCTATGAACTGCTTCCGGCTTTTGTCGCCTCCTGTCTCGCGATTGTCATTGTTACTTTGTTAACGGAAGAACCGTCAGCAGAGATCCAGGAAGAATTTGAACGGAGCATAGCATATGTAAAAGAAGGGCAATTAACCTAAGACAGGTATTCCCGGTCTTTCGCACTTGCGCCGGCCCATAAGGCCAGGCGCAAGTGCTATTTTGAGCTGAACACCAATCCAGACCGGGCATTACAGTGAAAAGGGAAAAACCGGTGTTGAAGATAAAAGCCTGGCGACGGGCGATATTTTCCCGGGAGGAGGAGTGTTTATTGGCAAGAAAGGTTATTGGCATTGGTCTTCTTTTGGTCCTGCTTTTTTCCAGCCAGGTTACTGGAAGGGCGGAAAAACCGGAAGCCGGCGAGGAATACTATGAGCAATACTACACATATGTCATAGTTAATCAATTCCCCCATGATCCCCAGGCTTTTACCCAGGGCCTTGTTTACAGCGACGGGTTTTTTTATGAAGGCACAGGGCTCTACGGGCGCTCTTCCCTCCGGAAGGTAAGGCCGGAAAACGGGGAAGTGATAAAAAAGCGGGAATTAACGGAGAACCTTTTTGGCGAAGGGATCACTATTTACCAGGAGAAAATTATCCAGCTTACCTGGAGAGAGAACCTGGGGCTGGTCTATGACCGCGAGTCCTTTGAGGTCCTGGAGGTTTTCTCTTACCCGACCGAAGGATGGGGTTTGACCCATGACGGAAAGCACCTGATCATGAGTGACGGCTCTTCAACCTTGACATTTCTTGATCCGGAGACCTATAAACCGGTGCGGCAGATCGAAGTCACCAGCAGTAAAGGGCCGGTAAAAAACCTTAACGAGCTTGAGTATATAAAGGGCGAGATTTATGCCAATATCTGGCTAACGGATTATATTGTCCGCATTGACCCGCAGACCGGGAAAGTAACCGGGTGGATCGACCTGAGCGGCCTCCTCCATCCGGAGATAACCGGAGGCATGGAGGACGTACTTAACGGTATTGCCTATGACCAGGAGGAAGACCGGATCTTTGTCACCGGAAAACTCTGGCCGCTTCTTTTCGAAATCCAGTTGGTCCCGGTGGAGAATGAGTACAAGTGATAAGTGAGGCTGGGTACAGACTGGGGTGGGAACGCTTTGATCCGGAGAATTGCCAAATCCAAAACAACCCGGGTTTTTCTGGCCTTTTTCCTCTTTGTTTACCTGAATAATACCTCGCTTTTCGTGCCGAAAGGGGAGGGGAGACCCTTGCTCCTTGCCCACCGGGGGCTGGGGCAGACCTTTCCCATGGAAGGGATCACCGGGGAGACCAATACCGCGCGGATTATTTATGAACCGGAACACCCTTACCTGGAGAATACCATCCCGTCAATGGAAGCGGCTTTTGCAGCCGGCGCCGACATTGTTGAGCTGGATGTGCACCCGACTAGAGACGGGCATTTTGCCGTCTTTCATGACTGGATCCTTGACTACCGCACCGACGGGCAGGGCGTGACCAGGGAGCATACGCTGGCGGAACTGAAAAAGCTGGATATCGGTTATGGCTATACCGCCGACGGGGGGAAGACCTATCCCTTCCGCGGTAAAGGGGTTGGCCTTATGCCCTCCCTTGAGGAAGTCCTTGACCATTTCCCCGATGGGTCTTTTCTGATCCATATCAAAAGCAACGACCCGCAAGAAGGGGAACTCCTGGCCGGTTTCCTCCAGAGATTCCCCGCAGAACGCCTGGCCAACTTAACGGTTTACGGGGGAGACAGGCCTGTGGCCGTTCTTAAGGAGAGACTCCCGCAGCTCCGGGTGATGTCAAAAGCCACGCTGAAAAGGGCCCTGCTCTCCTACGCTCTTTTGGGTTGGACCGGGTATATCCCCCGGGCGATCCGTGGCACCCAGCTGCACCTGCCCTTAAAATACGCCCGTTTCCTTTGGGGCTGGCCCCATCGCTTCCTGGCGCGGATGAAGGCGGTGGATACCCGGGTCATCCTGGTTTTGGGGGACGGCAAGTGGTCGGAGGGCTTTGACCGGGTGGAGGACCTGCAGCAATTGCCGGCCCATTATACCGGCGGGATCTGGACCAACCGGATCGACCGGATCGGGCCGGTTTTTATCGAGCACTAGCTTTGATGAAGGGCCGGACCAGTTTGGTCATTGCCCACCGTCCGGGGCGGGATTCCTTTGGCGGGCGGGATTTCTTAAGCGTCAAAGGCTTTTCCGTCTCCGGTATTCCCCGTTTCCACCAGGAGCGTCCGGGTGGGCAGGGCAAATTTTATCCCCCTCCGGGTGAACTCATCTTTAATCGCCAGGTTGATTTCTTGCTGGATATCCGCGTATTGCCGGTAATCCCTGGATAAGACATAATAGACGACTTCAAAGAGGAGACTGTAGTCCCCGTAGGCAAGAAAGTGGGCCCGGTCAAAGCGGGCGCCTGCGATCCCTTGGATGATCCCGGCGATAATCCCCGGGATCTCTTTCAACTGTGCCGGGGGTGTATCATAGGTAACACCAATCCGGAAGGAGACACGCCGTTCCTTCATGCGCTTGTAATTCCGCACCCGGGAGTTGGTCAGATCCGTATTGGAAAAGATGATCTGCTCCCCGCTAAGGCTCCGGAGGCGGGTGGTTTTCATCCCGATATACTCCACTGTCCCCATGTACTCGCCAACCACAATGTAATCGCCGATTTCAAAGGGCCGGTCAAAGAAGATCGTAAAATAGCTGAAGAGATCGGCGAGGACCGCCTGGGCGGCGAAGGCCACTGCTACACCGCCGATGCCTAGACCTGCCAGGAGCCCGGAGATTTTGACCCCGAAATTATCCAAGAGGACAAGGAAGGCAAACCCCCAGGCGATCGCCTTTATCCCCACCAAAAAGAGGTTGAGGATGTTTTTCCTGGTCTGGTCCTCTTTCTTCAGGAAGTAGGACTCCAGGCTGTAACCGGCGACATCCAGGAGGAAGCTGACGCTGTAATAGGCCAGGACGATGCCGCCCGCCGCCCGCAGGATTTTTCCAGCGAGGGGACTGAGGGAAAGAACGTCCAGGCTTAGGTATAAGGCGGTAAAATATAAGAATGGGATTAAGCGCCGGCGTAGGGCCTTAAGGAGAAAATCATCAAAGGTCGAGGCGGTTTCTTTTACCTTCTGCCCGATACGGCCAAAAACGATCTTTCTCAGTATTTGGATGATGATGATACCCGCAAGAAAGATGGCGATGGCGGATAAATAATCGATGACCCGGTTATTGAGAAATTCTGAATGGAGCAGTTCAGACCACATATGGATCCCCCTTTCCACCCGGAGAACTCTACGGGTCTCTTCGACAGGAAACCGGAAATTCCTTTATGGGTAGGAGATACGGAAGATATTGGCGAATACAGATTGGGAACACGGGGCATTTGGTACAGGGAGACCTTTCAAAAGGGGGCATTTTCATGAAAAAGGCAGGCAGGATTTTGCTGGCATCCTTTCTTTTTTTCGCCGTTCTCAACGGGCATGAGTTTCTTCCCGGCAGGCGGCAAAGAGTCGCGACAGGGATGGGAAGCAAAATTACGGCAACTGGTAGTCGCATGTACGCAGGCGTTGAATGGAGTGAAGAGACGATGAAGGCGATTGTTGATGAAAGATCCAGCGAGCGGATTCAGATCAATCAATTGGGTTACCGGCCGCAAGACCGGAAGGTGGCGGTTATCGACGGGCACGGCGGTGAGTTTCTTCTTATCCGGGTTGGTTCAGAGGATGAACAAGAAGTGGTCTTTACCGGCACAACCACGGAAAAACCGGTAGATGACGGGTCTTCCGGGGCCCGGATTTATTACGCCGATTTTTCCCAGGTGACGGAGGCCGGCCACTATTTTCTCTACCTTCCCGGCGTGGGCAGATCCTATCCTTTCCGTATTGACCCCGGGGTCTACCGCGAGGCAAAAAAGGCCCTTTTGAAGATGCTCTACTACCAACGGTGCGGTATTGCCCTGGAACCTGAATATGCCGGGGTTTGGAGACATGGAGCCTGCCATTTGGAAGACGCCTTTTTCTTTACCGACCGGAAGAAACATAAGGATACAACCGGCGGCTGGCATGATGCGGGCGATTTCGGGAAGTATACCGTGCCGGCAGTGGTGACCCTGGCCGATCTCTTGCTGGCCTATGAGTTGTTCCCCGAGGCTTTTTGCGATTCTTTACAGATCCCGGAGAGCGGGAACGGGATCCCCGATCTCCTGGATGAGTGCAGTTATGCTTTGGACTGGCTCTTGAAGATGCAGGACCCGGCGACCGGCGGGGTCTACCATAAGGTATCAACCAGGCGGTTTCCCGGTTTCATTATGCCGGAAGCGGACCGGGAACCCCGTTATATTACAGAGGTTTCGCCCACGGCCACTAGTGGGTTTGCTGCGATTATGGCCGCCGCTTCCCGGATCTATTCCGGTATTGATCCGGAGTTCGCCGGCAGGGCGCTGGCCGCGGCGGAGAAGGCCTGGCAGTGGTTGGAGAAGAACCCTGATGCGCCTAATTACAAAAACCCGCCCGGGATGGAGACCGGGGAATACGGGGACTGGAACAACCAGGACGAGCGGTTTTGGGCTGCGGTGGAGTTGTACCGGGTAACCGGCAAGGAGTTATATCATAATTATGTTCTCCGCACGCACCGGGCGAATATTGACCTGACCGCCTTGGGCTGGCAGAGCGTGGGCGGGTTTGGCACTGTCTCCTATCTCTTTATGGATGAGGGAAGACAAGACCAGAGGATCGCCAAGTTTTTACGGGGGAAATTGCTCAGCCACGCCCGTATACTGGCCTCCCGGGCCGCCAACGATGGTTACGGGCTTTCCCTGACCGGTAATGAGTATTACTGGGGCAGCAACGGCCTGGTGATGCGACGGGCGATGATCCTGATCATTGCCCATCTCCTGTCCCCGGAGGAGGAGGAGTATATCCGGGCGGCTCAGGACCACCTCCACTACCTTTTCGGCCGTAATGTCCTGGGAAAATGCTATGTTACAGGTTTTGGCGGCAACCCGGTGATGAACCCGCACCACCGGCCGTCCGGCGCAGACAATATTAAAGCGCCGGTACCCGGGATGGTGGCGGGAGGGCCCAACAGCAGGCTTCAGGACCCGACGGCCCAGAAATATTTGCGGAGGAACGACCCGCCTGCCCGGGCTTACATTGATCACGAGGGGAGCTGGTCCACCAATGAGGTGACAACCTACTGGAATTCGCCGGCCGTCTTTATCACCGCTTATTTCGACCGCTGAGCCGTATTCTATTCAATCCATAAGTAGAAGAAACGGTGCGCGGGTTCAAGAAGGAAATTGGTGGTTGTTGGAGAATACTGACATATTATGTAGTATATTTCATATTAATAGCATAACTTAATGGCAAAACCTTGAGAAAGGGAGGAATCGAGCGAATGGGTGTTTGCGTGGGTGCGCGTAAAAATGCGCGGAGATTCTTTTTGGCTTTACTTATCGCCGTAGCCTGCATGGTAGTGGTTTTTCCCGGCTGCCGGTCTACTGGGATCCCTTTGCCGACCTTGTTATTAAGGAGTATAAAACCGGACGCTATGATGAGATCGAAGTTGCTCCCGGGTTTATATTGCATAGTAATATGTGGGGGACAGAAGAAGCGACCGACCAGAAAATTTGCCTTTATGAAGACGGGAGCTATGGCTGGGAGTGGAAGCGGGGAGATTCCGGCGAGGATAAATACAATTACCCTGAGATCTTCTACGGGATAAAACCGTGGGGACAAGGGGTGGACGATGATGAATTACTCTTACCCAAATAACTGCATGAGATCAACTCTTTGCTGGTGGAATTGGATTTTGATTATCGAATAACCAATTCAACCGGGACGTGGTACGTTACTTTAGAATTCTTCTTGACAAAAGAAAAACCCACCATCGGGGATAAGAAAGATGAAGAGGTTCGCAAAGCAGTCACTGATGAGGTTATGATCTTCTTTGACTGGTATGACTCTCTCCATTCTCCGCAGGTCTCCGGGGCCATCGCGGATGGATCTTATACATATGATTTATTCCGCGAGGAGAAATGGCCGGATTGGTTTTATTTCGATTTCAGGATCGGCAAAAAAGGGAAAATTCCGGAAAAAATCGACCTGAGCCTTTTTCTCGATTATATAAAAGATGCACGAGGCGAGATCAGCGATCTCTGGCTGGGCGCGGTGGAATTCGGCATAATGTACAGCGATCGGACGGCCGGCCGAGCCCTGGTCAAAAAGTTCGATTTGGTCATAAACGGCGATAGGGTGAGTTCGGGCCGGCAGTGACCCCGCCCGGGACAAGGACGCCGGTGACCTCTTGTTAAAATTTTCGAAGTATGATATACTATGGGCGATTAAGATTTTCTGAGAAGGAGTGGGCGCGACCCACTCTTTCATCTTATCGAGCTAATCTGAGAGAGGGGAAGAAGAGAAGGACCGATGGAGGAGAAAAAATCCCTGTTAAGGGAGATCGTAGAGCAGGCCGGGGCGGAACTCGGTTACGAAGTGGTTGACCTTCTCTTTACCAGGGAAGGTTCCCGCCGTGTGCTGCGGGTCTTTATTGATCGCCCCGAAGGGATCACCATTAAGGACTGCGAGGTTTTCAGCGAGCACCTGGGCGCCCTTTTGGATAAAAAAGACCCGATTCCCGGCGCGTACCTGTTGGAGGTTTCTTCACCCGGTATTGACCGGCCTTTAACCAAACCCGAACACTTCCTAAGGTTTGCCGGGGAACCGGCGGAGTTGAGGCTCTACTCTCCCTGGCAGGGACGGAAGAAGATAAAAGGAATCCTTGCCGGGTGGTCGGCAGAGGAAGACGGGGCGGTTTTGGTTGAAGTCGATGGCGAAAAGCTGGCTATCCCCTGGCGCATGGTAGCCAAAGCCCGTTTGGATCCGGAAATATAACGCCTGAAAAGTAAGGAATAAGGGAGGAAAATCAGGAAATGAACCGCGATTTGGTTGAAGCCTTGGCGGTGGTGGAAAAAGAAAAGGGCATCTCCAAGGAGATTTTAATTGAAGCCATTGAATCGGCGCTTACTTCCGCCTATAAAAAAGACCAAAAGGGAGCGCAGAGGGTCAGGGTGCAACTGGACCCTGAAACCGGCGACTTCCGGGTTTTTACCTATAAGACTGTGGTCGAGGAGAAAAAGGACGACGCGGCGGAGATAAGCCTTGCCGAGGCAAAAGCCATTGACCCCCAGTACCAGCTTGGAGATGAAGTCGAGATCGAAATTTTCCCCCAGGAGTTCGGCCGCATTGCGGCGCAAACCGCCAAGCAGGTAGTGGTACAAAGGATCCGCGAGGCGGAACGCGCCCTCATCTATGAGGAGTATTCCTCCCGGGTCGGCGATATTATTACCGGCGTGATCAGGCGTTTCGAGCAGAAAACAGTCTTTATCGATCTCGGACGGGCGGAGGCGATTTTACCCGCGGGTGAACAGATCCCCGGTGAACGGTACGAGCAGGGGGCCAGGCTCAAAACCTACCTGGTAGAGGTGAAAAAGACCACCAAGGGGCCGCAGATCATCCTCTCCCGGACCCGGAACGGCCTGTTGACAAGGCTTTTGGAACTCGAGGTTCCGGAGATTCAAGAAGGGATCGTGGAGATCAAGGCGGTTGCCAGGGAACCCGGAGTCCGTTCAAAGGTTGCGGTTTACAGCAAATATGAGAATGTTGACCCGGTGGGGGCCTGTGTCGGGACCCGGGGTTCCCGCATTCAGATGATTGTCCGGGAGTTGAGGGGTGAAAAGATTGATGTCATCCCCTGGCAGCCCGAACCGGAACTCTTTATCATCCGGGCACTGAGCCCGGCCCGGGTTTACGATGTTAAGCTGCTTCCCAGTAAAAAAACGGCGCTGGTTATTGTCCCCGACAACCAGCTCTCACTGGCCATCGGGAAAGAAGGACAGAATGCCCGGCTCGCCGCCCGGTTGACCGGGTGGAAAGTGGATATTAAGAGCGAAACCCAGGCCGAGGAGGCCCGGGAAGAGATCGAAGCCCTGCTGGAGGAGGAAAGGGAACTCCAGGCCCAGGCTGAAGCGGAACTGGAGCTTGAAGAGGCCGCCATTCCCGAGGTTGAGGAAGTGGATCTGGCGGAGGGCGAAGAAGAGCCCGGCGTAGACCAGGCTGAAGAGGAGATCTTTGACGAAGAGGAAGCCGGGGAAGAAGAGGAAGAGTTTGTTGCCGAGGACTTTATCCCCGAGGAAATTGAGGAGATAGAAGAGGAAGAAGAACGGCCGGCAAAGAAGAAGACCAAAAAACGGGCGCGGCGGCGGGAAAGGGCCCGGGACTTAATGGACGAGATGGAAGAAGGCATGGATCTCTTTGAAGATATATTGAAAGAAGAAGAGGAACTGGAGACAGTGGCGCAGCCGCCGCAGGAAGAGACGGAAGTGGTCTTCAGTGAGGAGAGTTCCAGCGGGTTTACCATTGGCCAGCTTTTGGCCGATCAATTAAAGGCAAAGCTCAGCGGGGAGGGGGAAAAAGAATCAGGCCAGAAGAAAAAGGGGAGTAAATCCAAATGAAGCAGCGCATGAAGAAGATCCCCCAGCGCACCTGCATCGGTTGCGGGGCAATCCGTAACAAGAAAGAACTCTTGCGTATTGTCCGCACCCCTGAACAGGAGGTCCTTCTTGACCCGACGGGAAAGAAGTCCGGCCGGGGGGCTTATATCTGCCCGGCAACGGAATGCCTGGAGAAGGCCTTTAAAGGGGATCTGCTGGCGAAAAAATTGGAGGCAACAATTGCCCCGCCGGACAAGGAACGGTTACGGGAGCAATTGGCCGCCGTGATTCTTGGTGAATAGGATCCTTTCCCTCCTTGGCCTGGCGCGGCGGGCGGGGAAAACCGTCTTGGGCTTTGACGCCACCTGTGCCGCCGTGGAAAAGGGCCGTATCCAGCTGGTGATTTTGGCCGGGGATACCGCGGGCCATACCCGGAAAAAGATGGAGAGGATCTGCCGCCGTTATGATGTGCCCTTTTACTATCTGGCCAACCGTGAAGAACTGGGCCGTGCCATCGGGAAAAAGGCCCAGGTTGTATTGGGATTGCCCGCTCACGGTTTGACTGGTTTAATCATGGAAGAGTTACAGGCAGCGGGTGCGGCGCAGCGCGCGCCGGGCGAGGATGATAAAAAATAACCGGAGGTGGTTTGATGTCGAGGAAAATACGCGTCCATGAACTCAGCAAAGAGTTGGGGATTCAGAGCAAAGATTTGATCCGCATCTTGAATGAACTGGGCGCCGGAGTAAAAAACCACATGAGTACGGTGGATGAACAGTATTTGGAACAGGTCCGCCGGTCTTTTAATACCGGCGTCAAGAAAGAGGGCAAACCTGCGCCGGAAGCGAAAGCGGTACCCCGGCGGAAAGAGGACGCGTCGCCCACACAGGATGCAGAGAAAGCAAAAGCAAAAGCGAAAGTGACCACCTCTTCCGGGAAGAAAGAATCCAAGGCGGCCGGCGCTACGAAAACAAAGCCCGCGAAAGAAGCGGCTGTACCTCCCAAAAAGCAGGAACCGGCAGTTGCCGCCGGTAAGAAACAGGCGGGACCGGCTCAAAAAGAAAAGCCGAAAGAAACCGCTGCCGCCGCTAAACAGGCGGTGCGGGCAGAGGTGAAAAAGGAACGGCCTGCCGCTCCCCCTAAGGGAGAAAGGCAAAAACCGGCGGTAAGCGGGCGCGGGAAAACAATGGAAAAATCCCCGGGCAAAAGGGAGAAGGGGAAGGCCCCGTTTGCGCAGGCACAAAAGCGCCCGCAGCGCCCAGCGGGAAAAAGGCCAGCCGGGAAAGGAGCCCGTCCTTCACAACCTGTCACTAACGTTAAGTCGGTGGAGATCCCCGGCAGCATTACGGTGAAAGAGTTTGCCCAGGCGATAGAGGTGGCGGCGTCCGAGGTAATCAAGAAACTCATCGCCCTGGGGGTTATGGCCAGTATTAACCAGGAGATTGATTTTGATACCGCCGCTTTGGTGGGGGAAGAATTCGGCGTGGAAGTGACCGCCGCCCCCACTGAGGAAGAGGTCCTCCAGGTGGAAGAGATCGAAGACGATCCCGCTTCCCTCCAGCCGCGCTGGCCGGTGGTAACGATTATGGGCCACGTGGACCACGGAAAAACCTCGCTGCTTGACGCCATCCGGGAGTCCAATGTCACCGCCTCGGAAGCCGGGGGCATTACCCAGCATATCGGCGCCTACCAGGTGGATGTGAAGGGGAAAAAGATTACTTTCTTGGATACCCCGGGGCATGAGGCCTTCACCGCCATGCGGGCGAGAGGAGCCCAGGTCACGGATATTGCCGTGCTGGTGGTGGCGGCGGATGACGGGGTGATGCCGCAGACGGTGGAAGCGATCAACCACGCCAAAGCCGCCCAGATCCCAATTATTGTAGCGGTTAACAAGATTGATAAACCCGCTGCCAACCCGGACCGGGTAAAACAGGAACTGGTCCAGTACGAACTGGTCCCTGAAGACTGGGGCGGCGACACGGTCTTTGTGGAGGTTTCCGCCCTTAAAAAGCAGGGCTTGGACGAATTACTCGATATGATTCTCCTGGTTGCCGAATTACGGGAGCTAAAGGCCAACCCCAACCGCCCGGCCAAAGGAACGGTGATCGAGGCGAAACTGGATAAAGGGCGGGGCCCGGTGGCCACGGTCCTGGTCCAAAACGGCACCCTGAAGGTGGGAGATACGGTGATCGCCGGGATGTTCTCCGGTAAAGTCCGGGCCCTGGTCAATGATAAGGGTAAACAGGTGCGCAAGGCCGGTCCTTCCGAGCCCGCGGAGATAGTGGGCCTGGAGGATCTGCCGGAAGCCGGCGACACCTTTTACGTCACCGATGAGAAGGTTGCCCGCCAACTGGCAGAGAAGAGGCAGCAGTTTCATAGGGAAAAAGAGATTAGAAAACAACAACGGGTCAGCCTGGAAGATCTTTTTGACCGGATTAAGGAAGGCCAGATTAAGGAGTTAAACATCATCCTCAAGGCCGATGTCCACGGGACGGTGGAGGCGACCCGCCAATCCTTGGAGCGGCTTGCCACCGATGAGGTGCGGGTCCGGGTGATCCACGGCGGCGTTGGCGCGGTTAATGAAAGCGACGTCATGCTGGCTTCCGCTTCCAACGCGGTGATTATTGCCTTCAACGTCCAGCCCGATCCCATTGCCAAGCGCCTGGCAGAGAGGGAGAAGGTGGATATCCGTTTCTACCGGGTAATCTATAATATCATCGAAGACGTGCAGAAGGCGATGGAAGGAATGTTGGCCCCCGAATACCGTGAGGTGGTCCTGGGACGGGCGGAGGTCAGGGCCGTCTTTAAAGTGCCGAAAATCGGGAGTGTGGGCGGCTGTTATGTGACGGAAGGGAAGATCACCAGGAACGCCGAGGTCCGGGTGCTCAGGGATAACGTGGTCATTCATGAAGGAAAGATCGGGAGCTTGAAACGGTTTAAGGATGACGTCAGGGAGGTTGCCGAGGGTTTTGAGTGTGGTATAGGGCTCGAGAAATTCAACGATATTAAGGAAGGCGATATTATCGAGGCCTTCATCATCGAAGCGGTGAAGAGAACAGGAACGACCGACGCTGGGGGATAAGGTTTCTTCGCCCACGCGTATGCACCTTAATTGGGGGTGAGGAGATGATGGGTCACCGGGCGGAACGGCTGGCAGGATTAATCAAGGAAGAACTGGGGAAACTCTTGCAAACAGAGATAAAGGATCCCAGGATTGGTTTTGCCTCCATCACCAAGGTGAAGGTTTCCCGGGACGGGAGCCATGCCAAGGTCTACGTCAGTGTCTTTGGGGACAAGAGCCAGCAGGAGAGTACTATGGAGGGGTTGGAAAGCGCAAAGGGTTTTATCCGTGCTGAACTTGGGAAAAGAATCCGGAACCGTCACACCCCGGAAATCCAGTTTGTTGCCGATACCTCACTGGAGGAAGGTGCGCGTATATTCTCGCTTTTGGACGAAATCAGCAGTGAATGGGGAGAGAAACAGGAGTGACCGGAAGAGAAGAGATCCTGCAGCTCTTGGCGGAATATGATCGTTATGTACTCGGCTGCCATGTACATCCCGATGGCGACGCCATCGGGTCTTTGTTAGCCCTGGGCCTGGGGTTGGAAAACGCCGGCAAGGAGGTGGCGATGGTTGTTCCCGGGGGTGTGCCGGCGACTTACCGTTTTTTGGAGGGAACAGAGAAGATCACGACAACCGCCTCTCTCACGCCGGAGGTGATAATCGCCCTGGATTGCGCCGACCGGGAACGGTTGCTCCTCCCGGAAGCGGTGTTTGCCACCGGCGCGCCGCTGGTCAATATTGACCACCATATTTCCAACTCCATGTTTGGGGATTTCAACCATGTCTTACCCGAAGCGGCCGCCACCGGCGAGATCGTCTACGATCTCCTGGCCGATGGCGGGTTTGCGCCGGACAAGAGGATCGCAGAGGCCATTTATACCGCTGTAGCCACGGATACCGGGTTCTTTCGCTACTCCAACACCAGCGGCCGGGTACTTTCGCTTGCTGCCGGGCTGGTGGCTGATTACGGGATTTCCCCGTCCCGGATCGCCGAAGAAGTGTACGAGGAGAGGAGTTATGACTCCCTCCGGCTGCTGGGGGAGGTCCTCGCCACTTTGCGCCTGGCCGCCGGCGGCAGAATCGCCTGGATGGCGATGAGCCAGGAATTGATGGCCGCATATTCCGTACCGCTGGAGGAGACGGAAAACTTCGTCAACCATACCATCTCCATTAGCGGTGTGGAAATTGGTTTGTTTTTCAAAGAAATTAACCCGGAAGAGACGAAAGTGAGCTGGCGGTCGAAGAGCGCGGTGGATGTCAGCCGCCTGGCGGCCCATTTTGGCGGCGGGGGACACGCCCGGGCCGCGGGTTGCACCATTAAAGCCCCGGTCACCCAAGCGGTTGAGCAGGTGTTACCGTTTTTGCATGATTATTTAACTAGCGCCGGTCAGGAAAATACGGCAGGGGAAGAAAAAGAGCGTGCTTAATGGTTTTCTGGTCATTAAGAAGGAACCTGGTTGTACCTCGCACCAAGTAGTGGCCCGGTTAAGGCGCTTACTTGGGGAAGAGCGGATCGGCCATACGGGAACCTTGGACCCGATGGCCCGCGGGGTTTTGGTTACCGCCGTGGGACAGGCTACCAGGATCATTCCCTACCTGGATGAAGAGCGTAAACTTTACCGCGGGCGGCTGGTCCTGGGGGTGGTCACTGATACCCAGGATATCACCGGCCGGATTATTGCCCAGGACCGGGAGACCCGGGTCCTCCAGGAAGAACTGGCCGCAGTTTTTCAAGGGAAGACCGGGGTCCAGGAGCAACTCCCCCCGATGTTCTCCGCGGTCAAAGTTGAGGGGCAACCCCTTTACAAACAGGCCCGCCGCGGGCAGGAACTCCCCAGGAAAAAGAGGAGAATCCACATTTACCGCCTGGAGTTTTCCGGCCCGGTAAAGCCGGTCTACGGTTTCCAGGAGGGCCCGGAGTTCCTGGTGGAATGCTCCAAAGGGACGTATGTACGAACCCTCTGCCATGATATCGGCCGGGAACTCGGGTGCGGCGCTTGCCTGGGCGAACTGGAGCGCCTGGCTTCCGGCCCTTTCACCCTGGAGGATGCCTGGTCGCTGGCGGAGATTGCCGCCGCGGTCGAGGAGGGGACAGTGGCAGAGAAAATTATCCCACCCCTGCAGGCCCTGGCCCACCTGCCCCGGTTGGAACTGGACGCGGAAGCCGCCGCCCGGGTCGAGCATGGAAATATGATCCCCGCCGGTAGAGAAGGAGCTATCTACGGCAGGGGGAAAATTGTTGCCGGTGTCGCCGGCGGCCGGTTGGCGGCGATCCTGAAACTGACCGCAAGGGGCGGGAAAGAATTCTTCCAGCCGGTCAGGGTTTTCCCGCGGAAAGCAGACGGATAAGGGCAAAGAAGGTGAAAAGGTGAAATCCTGGTTTTCCATTGGGGAAATGCGCCGGGAATTGGACGCACACGCGCGCGGAGACCTTTTGGTGACTATCGGTAATTTTGACGGTGTCCACCGCGGTCACCGGCTTTTACTTAAGCGATTGAAAGAAAAAGCGCAGGAAAACGGGTGGTTTAGCCTGGTTGTCACCTTCCGGGAGCACCCCGCCGGCTTTTTACGGCAGGGCGCCCCTTTGCTCTTAACCACCGTCGAAGAACGGTCCGCCGTCTTCAGCGACTTGGGGTTGGACGGCTGCCTGGTCTTGGATTTCAACCGGGAACTGGCTTCCATGGCCCCGGAGGAGTTTTTGACCATGGTAAAGGACTGGGGCGCACAGGGATTTATTGTCGGGTACGATTTCCGTTTCGGGGCCGGGGCGGCCGGCGGGACCGGCGAGATCTTGGAGTTTTGCCGGCGCCATGGGTTGCTGGGGGAGGTCATCCCCCCGGTTAAAATGGGGAAGGAGATCGTTTCCAGTTCCCGCATACGTGAGCTTCTCCTGGCCGGGGAATTGGCAAAGGCCAACCTCATGCTGGACCGCCCTTACATGGTCACCGGCCGGGTGGCCCACGGCGCCCACCGCGGGCGGCGATTGGGGTTTCCCACGGCCAACCTGGAAGTACCGGCCAACCGTTTATTGCCCGGATACGGGGTCTACCTTGTGCGGGTATTCTTTGACGACCAGGCCCATTTTGGCCTGGCCAATATCGGGGTGCGGCCGACTTTCTCCGGGAACCGGCCGGAAACAGAAGGCCGGACGGAGACAGAGAGCCAGTTGAAGACGGAAAACCCGCCGACAACGGAGATCTATCTCCTGGATGTGGCTGCGGATTTATACGGTAAAACCATGGTTGTGGAATTCCTGGCCTTTATCCGGAAGGAGCAGAAATTTCCTTCCGCCGCCGCGCTGGTCGCCCAGATGAAAAAGGACGAAGCGGCAGCGCGCCGGCTGCTGCGGCGGCACTCCCGCTTTTCCAAGCAGACCTTAAGCGGTTAACAGAAGAAAAACAAAAGTTCCCCTTGACAAATCAGCCGCGGCAAGTTAAACTAATAGTTGACGTGAAAATATGGGCCCGTAGCTCAGTTGGGAGAGCGCTTGAATGGCATTCAAGAGGTCAGGGGTTCGACTCCCCTCGGGTCCACCAAAAGAAAGAAAAACCCCAAGAAGCGGGGTTTTTTTCATGCTGCCATAAAGGGAAAGGGGGTCTCCGGGATGCTCTACCCTTTACGGTTTGAACCGGTACTTAAGGAACGGATCTGGGGGGGAACCGGCCTCCGGGATGAACTGGGCCGGGAACTTCCCGACGGCAAGATCGGTGAAAGCTGGGAGATTACCTGCCGGGAGGATGGGGACAGCCGGGTGGCTGCCGGGCCCTTGCAAGGCAAGTACTTATCGGAACTGGTTGACGAATTTGGCCCGGAGTTGCTGGGGGAGAAGATTGCCGGAACTGCCCGTTATGGTTTCCCTCTCTTATTGAAAATCCTCGATGCCCAGGACGTCCTTTCCGTGCAGGTGCACCCGGACGACGAGTTTGCCGCCGCCCATGAAGGCTGTGCTGGGAAAAACGAGGTCTGGTATATCCTGAAAGCCCGCCCGGGAGCGAGGATTATTTACGGGCTCCGGCCGGGTGTCACAAAAGAGGAGTTTATTGCCGCCCTCAACCGCGGCCAGCTGGAAAAATGCTTGAACGAGGTGGCAGTGAAAGCGGGAGAAATTTACCCGATCCCGCCCGGCCTCGTACATGCGCTGGGGGAAGGGATTATGGTCGTGGAGTTGCAGCAGAATTCCGACCTTACTTACCGGGTGTTTGACTGGAACCGCCTGGACGGGCAGGGGCAAGCCCGTCCCTTGCATGTGGAAAAAGCATTGCAGGTTATTGATTTTGGCAAGGCACCCCCCCGCGGGTTTTCCCCGGAGGAGGTAGACGACGGCTTTTCCCTGGAAAACGAGGATTTTACCCTCTTGTACCGGCGGGTAACAGGAGAAAACAACATGAGCCAAAGTCCTGAGGCTTTTACCATCCTAACCGTTGTGGGGGGAGAGGGGGAACTGCGGCACCAGGGCCGGGTTTATCCTTTACGGTACGGGGATTCCTATTTACTCCCCGCCTGCCTGGGGCGTTACACCCTCTGCGGAGAGCTGAAGCTCCTCTTTGGATCGGCCAATAGGCCTTTAAATATCCCTTAAATAAAGGGGAGTGTATAAGCAAGCCGGTGTTGTTGTCAAGGTATATCTCTATCTTGACAGGGGTTGTGAAATCTTCTATAATCCTGATTAGATTTGGTTCGTAATTTCCCGCGACGGGGTTCTTTTTTTGCATAGAAACCAAACGCCGTCCATGCGGCAGAAAAGGAGGAAAAGATGGGATCCGTACGTCAACTTTTTACCTCGGAATCGGTGACCGAGGGCCATCCCGACAAGATCTGCGACCAGATCTCCGATGCGATTCTCGATGATATTCTCAGCAAAGACCCTAATGCCAGGGTAGCTTGTGAGACTGCTGTTACCACCGGGTTGATCCTGGTGATGGGTGAGATCACCACCGATTGTTATGTGGACATCCCCCGTATTGCCCGGGAGACCGTGCGGGAGATCGGGTACACCCGCGCCAAATACGGGTTTGACTCTGAAACCTGTGCGGTTTTGACCACCATTGACGAGCAGTCGCCCGATATTGCCCTGGGGGTTAACAGCTCGTGGGAGACCCAGACCGGGGAAGGCAAGGACCCCCTTGACCGCTTGGGCGCAGGCGACCAGGGGATGGTTTTTGGCTACGCTTCCGACGAGACCCCCGAATATATGCCGGCGCCGATTTTTTATGCCCACCAACTCACCCGTAAATTGGCGGAGGTGAGGAAGAAGGGGATCCTCCCTTATTTGCGGCCGGATGGGAAGTCCCAGGTAACAGTGGAGTATGAAAACGGCCGCCCCTTAAGGCTGGAGGCGGTGGTGGTTTCCGCCCAGCATCATCCGGAGGTTGATCTGGCGACCCTCCGTGCGGAGATCCGGGAAGAGGTGATCAAAAAGACGCTCCCTGCGGAACTCCTGGATGAAAAGACCAAGTATTATGTGAATCCTACCGGGCGGTTTGTCACCGGCGGGCCGCAAGGGGATTCCGGTTTGACCGGGCGGAAAATAATCGTTGATACATACGGCGGCGCCGCCCGGCACGGCGGGGGCGCATTTTCCGGGAAAGACCCCACAAAAGTCGACCGTTCCGGCGCTTACGCCGCGCGGTATGTGGCGAAAAATGTGGTTGCCGCCGGTTTGGCCAGCCGTTGTGAAATCCAGGTGGCTTACGCCATCGGGGTGGCCCGCCCGGTTTCCGTGATGGTCGAGACCTTTGGTACGGAACGGATCGCTCCGGAACGGCTGGAAAAACTGATTATGGAAGTCTTTGACCTCCGGCCGGCGGCGATTATTAGGGATATGAACCTGCGGCAGCCGCTCTATAAAAAAGTGGCCAGTTACGGCCATTTCGGGCGGGGCGATCTGGATCTGCCTTGGGAGAGACTGGACAAGGTTGAAATCTTGCGGAAAGAAGCCGGGCTGTAAGGCCTCTTTTGCCGGGAGGTTGGTTCTTTTCTTGCGCATGCCTCCCGGTTGTGTTATAATTGAAAAGTTGAAAAGTGCAGTAAGAAAGGTGATCGATGCAGATGAAAAAAGATATTCATCCCGAGTACTACCAGGCGAAAGTGACTTGTGTCTGCGGGGAGTCTTTTGTTACCGGCTCGACCAAGAAAGAGATCCGGGTAGAGATCTGTTCCAAATGCCACCCGTTATTCACCGGGAAACAGCGGATTGTCGATTCCGGAGGCCAGGTTGAGAAATTCCAGAAACGTTATGGCGGAACCGAGAAGAAAAAGAAGAAAGCTTGAATGGGAAGCTGTTTAAGCCAAAAAATAACGGGAAGGTGAAAAAGCTTGCCCAATAATTTTCAATACGGCGGCCAGGGCGTCCTGGAAGGGGTAATGATGCGCGGCCGGCATCATTATGCCGTGGCTGTCCGCCGTGGGCCGGGGAATGTTGTGCTCCAAAGCCGGGAGTTAAATCCCTATACAGAGAAGCATCCCATATTGAAACGGCCGTTCATCCGGGGGATAGTCGCCCTGGGGGAAGCTTTTATCCTGGGGCTGAAGGCCTTGGAGTTTTCCGCCAACCAATTGATGGAGGCGGAAGGCGAAGGGGAGATCACCCCCCGGGAGATGGCCGTGGCCATAATTTTGGCCTTGGGCATGACGGTCCTTCTCTTTATCGCCCTGCCCTTGTTTATCCGCCAGGTAATCGCCGGGTATCTTCCGGGGCTCTTCTGGAAGAACCTCAGCGAGGGGCTGGTACGGGCCTTGATCCTGGTGGGGTATATCTTAGCCGTTTCCATGGTCAAAGATATTAAGCGGGTATTTGCTTATCACGGTGCGGAACACCAGGTGATCCATACCTATGAAGCGGGCGAAGAACTGACGGTGGAAAACGCCCGGACCAAATCGCCGCTTCATCCCAGGTGCGGGACGAGTTTTTTGCTCTTTGTCGTAATCATCAGTGCCATTCTCTTTTCGTTCCTGGGCGAACAGACGCTGTCCATGCGTTTTCTCTCGCGGATATTGCTTTTACCGGTAATAGCTGGTATCTCCTATGAAATCATCAAGCTGGCCGGGAAGCACCAATCTTTCTTTCTCTGGAAGTGGCTAAGCTGGCCCGGTCTCTTGTTGCAACGCCTTACCACCCGGCGGCCGGATGAAGAGCAATTGCAAGTGGCAATCATGGCTCTGCAAGAAGTATTGAACCAGGAGAGGGAGAAGGAGGTTCAACCCCTTCTTTCACGGGCAGGGCCGCGCGCTTCCGCCGGGAGAATAATGAGTGAGGTTGACAGTGGTGTTTGAGAAACTGAATGCCATCACCAAGAAATACGAGGAACTGGGGAGAAAACTGGCTGACCCGGAAGTGGTGGCCAACCCCAAAGAAATGCAGAAACTGGCCAAGGCCCATGCGGACCTGGCCGGTATTGTTTCTGTTTACCAGAAATACCGCCAGGTAGAGTCGGATTTGGAGGTTGCCCGGGGCCTGCTGGAGGAGCCCCTCTCCGAAGAAGAGGTGGCCCTGGTCAAAAAAGACCTGGTTGAACTGGAGAAGAAGGAACGGGAGTTGTTGCAGGAGTTAAAACTCCTGCTTCTCCCGAAGGATCCGGATGATGAGAAAAATGTCATCGTGGAGATCAGGGCAGGCACCGGCGGGGAAGAGGCCGCTCTTTTTGCCGGGGACCTCTTCCGGATGTACACCCGGTACGCCGAGGCCCAGGGTTGGAAGGTTGAGATTTTAAACGCCAACCCCACGGAACTGGGGGGCTTTAAAGAGATCATCTTCATGGTGGAGGGAAAAGGCGCTTATAACCGGTTGAAATTTGAGAGCGGGGTCCACAGGGTCCAGCGGGTGCCGGTGACTGAAGCCGGCGGGCGGATCCATACCTCGGCCGCCTCCGTTATTGTCCTGCCGGAAGCGGAAGAAGTCGATGTGGAACTGGACCCCAACGACCTGCGGATTGATGTTTTCCGTGCTTCCGGCCATGGGGGACAGCACGTGAATACCACCGATTCCGCGGTGCGCATCACCCATTTGCCCACCGGGATCGTCGTCTCCTGCCAGGACGAAAAATCGCAGTTAAAAAATAGGGAGAAAGCCCTGAAGGTCCTGCGGGCCAGGCTTTTGGATCAGATGCGCCAGGAACAACAGGAGGAACTGGCCAAGACCCGCCGGAGCCTGGTGAGAAGCGGCGACCGGAGTGAAAGAATCCGCACTTATAATTTCCCGCAAAACCGGGTGACCGACCACCGGGTCGGTTTAACCTTGCACCGCCTGGATGCGGTGATCGCCGGGGATCTGGAGGAGATCATCTCCACCCTCCTCCTTTCGGAACAGACAGAAAAGCTGAAACAAGCGGACGGAACGGGCGGTTGATGAAGATGAATGATATCAAGGGAGTTCTTGCGGCAACCGCCGCTTTTTTTACAGATAAAGGCCTGGAGGCCGCCCGCCTGGAGGCCGAGGTTCTTTTAGCCCATGTCCTCGGGACCGACCGGCTCCACCTTTATCTAATGCCCGACCGGCCGCTGGATCCGGAAGAGATCCGGAAGTATAAGGAGGTGATCCGCCTCCGGCTCATGGGGACGCCCACGGCCTACATCACGGGAAAAAAGGCCTTTTTAAAGTGGGAGTTTAAAGTAACCCCGGAGGTCCTTGTTCCCAGGCCGGAAACGGAACTGCTGGTGGAGAAGGCGGTGGAAGCGGTTAACCAGCGGATGGCTGCGTCCGCCTGCGCAGGTAAAGAGCGGGGCGCATGCGACCTCCTGGATCTGGGAACCGGCAGCGGCGCGGTGGCGGTCGCCCTCGCCCATTATCTCCCGGAATGCCGGATCGACGCGGTCGATATCTCCCCGGCTGCGGTGGCAGTGGCAATGGAAAATGCCCGTTCGCTCGGGATGGAAGAAAGGATCACTTTCTACATAGGGGATCTCTTCTCAGCCCTGCCGGCGGAGAAGAAATATCTCGGGATTGTCTCCAACCCCCCCTATATTCCCAGTAATGCCTGGCCCGCCCTGCCCAAGGAGGTCCAGGCGGAGCCGCGGGTCGCCCTGGATGGGGGCGAGGACGGCCTGGAGGTGATTAAAGCCATTTTGCGCCGGGCCGGCGAGTACTTGGCGCCGGGGGGTTTTGTTGCCCTGGAACATGGGGACGATCAACACCTGCTGGTGGCAGAGATCGCAAGAAGAGAAGGCTTTTCCCATGTTTGCACCTATAAGGACCTGGCCGGCCGCTCCCGGGTGACGGTTCTTTCCAGGGAAAACAGGTGAAACCATGAAGCCATAACCATACACAGCCGGTTGAGGGCCGGTGGCTTGCCGGCACAGCAGCATAGAAGGACGCTTACCCAGTGACCTGGGATAAGCGTTTTTTTATTTAAAACCTTACCAATTCCAAAGGGAATTTGGCGGTAATGTCTAAAAAAGGCAATTTTGCGTAATAATTATAAAGAAAGGAAAGAGAAATGGGGTGAAGGAGGTGGCGGGATGGGGTCCGGGTTTTGGGAGAAAAGAATCGCCAGCAACCGGCAGCAGGCCATGGAGAACAAACTCTTTCTCGCCTCACGGAAAGTCACCCTCTTTAACCTCATCGGGAGCTGCGGTGCGGGCAAGACCGAAGTAATCCGGAGGACCCACGAGATCTTGCAGGGCCGGCTTTTCATCCAGGCGGTGGCAGGGTCGGCCGCAGCGGAACTGGATCTGGAAAGGTTGCGGGCGGTGGGGATTCCCGCCTGTGCGGCCAGGACGGGGCGGAAAGGAGGGTATTTAAAGGCCGGCGAGGTCGGCGCCGCCCTGCGGCAACTGCCGCTCTCCCCGGGCAGCCTGGTTTTTATCGAAAACCCGGGGGAATTGTTCTCGCCCGTTGATTTTGACTATGGTGAGGAGTGCCGGGTACTGATCCATAGCGTGTCCGAAGGGGATGAGGCTCCGGCAAAATTTCCCCGGGCCTACGCCGGGGTGGACCTTGTCCTCTTAAACAAGATTGACCTCCTGCCTTTTTCCGGGTTTTCCCACCAGCGGTTCACGGCTTATCTCCGGCAGATCAACCCGGACGCAGAGGAGTTGGCCCTTTCCTGCCGGACCGGGGTGGGGTTGGGGCGCTGGCGGGACTGGCTTTTGCGGTTTTGCGGTGAAAGCCTCTTTGAGGAGAGCGGTTAGGATTGAGAAACCGTACTACTCTTCTTTTTTGCGGAGTCCAGCCCAGCGATGAATCTCCTCGGCGACTTTCCCCAAGGGAACCTGTTTAACCGCCGCCCCGATCTCCCAGGCCTTTTGCGGCATCCCGTAGATGACTGAGGTTTTTTCGTCCTGGGCAATCGTATAGCCCTCGCGATCCCGGAGGGCTTTTAAGCCTTCGGCCCCGTCGTCGCCCATGCCGGTTAAAATAACCCCCATGGCGTTTTTCCCCGCTTCCTTGGCAACTGAGGATAATGTCCGGTTAATGGAAGGGGTATAGATTGAACCCGTAGCCGGCGGGGTTAACTTCACATAGTATTGGGCGCCACTCCTCTTGACCAGCAGGTCTTTCCCGCCGGGGGCCACCAGGGCGTGGCCGGGCAGGATCCGGTCGCCGTTTGTTGCTTCTTTCACCCGTATCCGGCCGGCTCTATCGAGGGAAGCGGCGAAGGAAGTGGTAAACATCGCCGGCAGGTGCTGGACGAGGATTAACCCGGGGATGTTGGGGCTGAGGCTCTTAAAGATCTCTGTCAAGGCGACCGTACCGCCAGTTGAAGCCCCGATCACAATCATTTTGTCGGTTGTATCCTTTAGTTCGTAGGCCTCCGGCTGGACGGGATCGGGGGAAGGGGAGGGAGAAGGGCCTTCTCCGGCGGGGTTTTGTCCCGGCGCTGCCGGGACCGGGATGCGGGCGGCGGCGGCTGCCCGTATTTTCGTGATGATCTCCGCTTTTAATTTATCCATTCCCTCCCGCAACCCCAGGGTGGGTTTGGTAACAAAATCCACGGCGCCCAGCGTCAGGGCTTTTAGAGCGATTTCACTGTTCTCCTTGGTCCAGGAGCTAATCATTACAACCGGCTTGGGTTGGGTCCGCATCAGGAGACGGAGAAATTCCAAACCGTCCATATGCGGCATCTCCAGATCCAGGGTGATGACATCGGCCTCCATGTATAAGTTGTTTTCCATGGCTTTTAGGGGGTCGCCGACGGCGCTGATCACCTGGAAATCGCCGGTTTCTTTAAGAATACCGGTGAGAAACTGGCGGATAAAGGCGGAGTCGTCAATGATCAAGACACGAATGGGGTTGCGGTTGGCACTGGTCTTCATCTTCATCAGTCCTTCTTTTGGTAGATTGAATTTCCCAGGAGAAGCCAGCGGTTGTCTACTGCGGTATTTATGGATTCCGAGTGCCCCAAAAAAAGATGGCCGCCGGGGTTCAGCCGCCGGTAAAAGATGGCAAGCAGCTCCTCTTTGGCCTGGTCGTTTAGGTAGATGAAAACGTTCCGGCAGAAAATAAAGGAAAAACGGATAAAGGGAGGCAAAGAACTGTCATCAAGGAGGTTCATCTGCCGGAAAAAGATTTTTTGCCGGAGCCCGGGCGTGACGCGGTAAAACTCCTTTTCCTCCTTAAGCGGGAGGAAGTATTTCCTGAGCCATGCAGGGGGAACGGTCTTTAATTGTTCAGTATGGTATTTCCCTTCTGTCCCCATCTTTAACCGGATGGTATTGATATCCGAAGCCAGTACTTTCACGTCCCAGCCGGGGCCCAGGGTTTCCAGGCAGGAGATGGCGATGCTGTAGGGTTCCTCTCCGGAGGAACACCCCGCCGACCAGCAGCGCAATTTCGTCCCGGTTTTCTTGTTCTCCTTGAGTTCAGGCAAAAGCCGGGTTTGAAGGTATTCAAACTGTTTCGGTTCACGAAAGAACGAGGTTATATTGGTTGTGATTAATTCAAAAAGGGTGTCCTGCTCTTGGGGATGCGCATGCAAATACTCCAGGTATTCCCGGTAATTTCCCAGTTTTAACTGGATAAGGCGGCGGTTGAGGCGGGAAATGATCAGGTGCTTTTTGCTGATATTGTATTTGAAGCCAAGGCCGGTATTGACCAGCCGGATGATCTCCTCCACTTCCCGGTCGGAAGGGGGAATAGGCGCCAAGGTTTTCATCGGCGGCAACTCCTCAGTCCAACTCAGGTTTTTCCCCGTCGAGAAATTCCTCTTCCTTTTCGGCAATAATCTCTTCGAGTTGTTCTTGATCCTCGAGGTTGATGATTTTGTCCAGATCCAGGAGGAGAATTAACCGGTCCCCGAACTTGCCCACGGACTTTAGGTATTTGGTTTTTTCCCGCGATGAAAACTCCGGAGTCTCCTGGATTTTCTCTTCCGGAAGGTTGAGAATATCGGAGACCTGGTCGACAATGAGCCCTAAGATTTTCCCGTTGACTTCCACGACAATTATGACCATGTATTCCTTATTCTCCAAAACCGGCAGGCCAAATTTTTCCCGCAGGCAGAGAACGGGGATGACCTCTCCCCGGAAATCAATGACCCCTTCCACATGAGCCGGGGCATTCGGGACCTTGATTGGCGGCGTATACCTGATAATCTCTTGCACCCGTAAGACGTCAAGGCCGAATTCCTCGTCACCTACGGTGAAGACGATCAGTTGCTTTTCATTCTCCGCCCCTGTAAACTGCAGGTTTAGAAGGTCCATTGTGTTATCGGTCTTTCCGGTCATCTTCATGGCGCCCTCCTTCAATCATTTTATCCCGGGCCCCGGCGGCGGTTATTGGTCCAGTGCGGCCAAGTCCCGGGCCAGTGTTTGCGTATCCAGGATTAAAGCGATATCGCCGCTGCCAAGGTAGGCGGCGCCGGAGATATCGGTGATCTTTCCCATGCTTTTTTGGAGCGATTTAACCATGATGTCTTCCAAGCCTAACAACTCCTGAACGATAAACCCGACCCTGCTGCGGCCGTAATTAACTACGACCACGGGCATGCGGCGGGGATCGTGCCTAAACGGGAAGTTAAACCGCGTGCCAAGGTCCAGGAGGGGAATAACCTCTGGATAACGGTAATATAGGGGTCTCCCGTTGACATAGTGGATTTCACTCTCTTTGATCACAAGACTCCGTTCCATATCAGTGACGGGAAGACCAAATACCTGGTCGCCGATTTTCACCATGAAGGCCTGGATAATGGCGAGGGTAAGGGGGAGCCGCAGGGAAAAGGTGGTGCCTTGGTGCAACCCGGTTTTTACTTCAATACTCCCTTTTAACTGGCTAATCTTCTCTTTTACCACGTCCAGGCCCACACCCCGGCCGGAAACATCGCTGACTTTTTCGGCAGTGGAAAACCCGGGTTTGAAGAGAAGGGCGGTCAGTTCTTTCTCGGAAAGGTCTTCTTCCTCAGAAATCAACCCCAAGGATATAGCCTTATTTTTCACTTTTTCCAGGTCAATCCCACGGCCGTCGTCGGAGACGTTAATGACGATGTGCCCCCCTTCCTGGCGGGCCTCGATCAGGATGTGGCCGGTCTCGTCTTTACCCAGTTTTTTCCGTTCTTCACTCTCTTCCAGGCCGTGATCGACGGAGTTGCGCAGCAGGTGGGTAAGGGGATCGACCAGCTCTTCTGCGATTTGCTTGTCAATCTCCGTATCTTCGCCGGAAAACTTCAACTCCACCTTTTTCCCGCTTTGCCGGGCGATGTCCCGGACGATCTTGGGAAAACGGGAGAAAAGGCGCCGCACCGGGATCATCCGCAAGTCCAGGGTTTTGTCCTGGAGGCTGTTGGCGATCTGTTCCAACTCCTGTACAGATTTGCCCAATTGCTGCCAGGTGTTCTTCCCATGGTAACCGTCTTCATAAAGGTGGCGCAGGGAAGTCTTTAAGGTCAGGAGTTTACCCACCTGGTTGATGACATGATCGATCCGGTCCGATTCCACCCGGATGGTGCTGGTCTCCACCATCCTTTCCCGGTCGCCGATCCGTGCCTCTTCGTGGTAGCTCCAAAGGCGGATTTTGATCTCCAGAATCCCTTCGGACGGAAATCCGTAGATTGCTTCTTCATCTTCCAGGGATAACGGCGTTTCCCTGAGGAGAACCAATTTTAACGCGGCAAAGTTATCCTCCGCCAGTTGGTTGAGGGGGGGAGCGGCCGTGAGGATCCTGCCGTATTTCTGCATGAAGCCAAAGAACTCGGTCGCCACGGAACTACGCTCCGGGAACTCCGGGCTAAAAGCGGCCTCCACGCCGTAAACGGGTTTCCCTTCTTCTTGCCAGGAGGCTACTGTCCGTTTTTCTTGCGTGCTGAGGACCAACGGTACCTCCTGGAGGGGCTTGGCGATAGCGTCCGGGCCGGTTGTCCCGGCCATTGTGGTTAGCCCTTGAAACCTTTCCTTCCATAGGGCGAGGGAAGAACCGTTCGTCTTTCCCTGGAAGTAATCTCTTAAGGCATCGGTGAATTGGAATAAAAGATCGATCTCGGGTTTCTCCAGACGATACTTGCCGTCCCGGACCAGGCCAAAAAGGTTCTCCAGTTCATGCACGGTCTCTTTGACATCCTCCATGCCGACCATTCCTGAAGAGCCTTTGATGTTATGGGCAATACGGAACATCTCGTTGATATAAGCGGTTTGTAGCTGCGGCTCCTGTTCCAACTGGAGGAGGATGGAGACTAAATTCTCTATTTGCTCATTGGTTTCGGCCACGAAAACAGAGAGCAGTTCCGGATCGACAAGGTCCCACATGTTTTCAGCATGCTGCATGAATTATCTCCCCCCGTATGGAAACCATCATTTGTTTTAGGGAAGGCGTTAATCCCAAAAATGCTCCAGGCTGTCCTGGGTAAAAGCGTCTTGCCCGTGAACTGGCGGCTGGTAGGAAACGGGTATTTCGCTCTCCGGTTCACCGGGGTCCTTTATCTCCGGGAGTTCTTTACTGCCCGCGTCACGAGGATGCAGCTTCACTTTGAACCTGCCGACGATATCCCGGAGGCTCTCCGCCTCACTGTACAAGGCTTGGCTGGAAGCGGAGATTTCTTCCACCATGGCGGCGTTATCCTGGGTCGTTTGGTTCATCTGATCAGTGGCGGCCTGGATTTCCTTGGTAGCGGCGGCTTGCTCACGCATGGCGGCGGCCACTTCAATTACCACATCCGAAGTACGCTTAGTGTTGGTGACAATTTGTCCAAGGATCTCTGCGGACTTCTTCACCAGGAGGTTACCGCGGTCAATCCGGTCTACGCTCTCCTGGATCAAGGCTTCGATTTCTTTGGCCGATTCTGCGGTCCGGCTGGCCAGGTTTCTGACCTCGGCGGCGACTACTGCGAACCCGCGGCCTTGTTCGCCGGCACGTGCCGCCTCCACAGCGGCGTTTAGTGCCAGGAGATTGGTTTGGAAGGCGATATCATTTACCACTTTGATGATCTCTGCAATCTGCTTGCTGCTGGCGGAGATCTGGGACATGGCCTCGATTGTCTCCTGGGTAGCCCTTTCGCCTTCCTTCACCGCCTCCAGGGTATCCTGGGCAAGCTGGTCGGCTTGGTTGGAATTCGCCGCAGTCTGCTGGATGGAGGCGCTGATCTCTTGCATGGTTGCGGCCAGTTCTTCCAAGGTGGAAGCCTGTTCCTGGGTGCGCTGGGAAAGGTCCTGATTACCGGCGGCAATCTGCTGGGAGGCACTCTGGACCTGGTTGGCGGTGGCGATAATCTGCGAGATCAGCCCGGAAATCTGCCGGGTGGTTGCATTAAGCTGGCGGGCAATTTCCCCGATTTCGTCGCCCCGGTTTACCTCCACAACCGCCGTCAGGTCACCGGTGGCGTACTGTTCCAGGCAGGTCTGGATTTTTAAGATTGGCCGGGTTAAAGAGGAGGCAAAGGAGAAGCCAAAGATTATAATGGCTAAACCAATAACTCCCAATGTAATAAGGACAGTCCGGAGAGTGGCCAGGATTTTGCCGAAAACTTCATCGTAGTTAACCTGGAGAATAAGGCCGGCGGGATGATCCCCCAGCATCATGACGCCATGATATGCGATGACTTTATCTCCTTTGTAATTATGGTAACGTGTCACTGTCGAGTAATTGAGGTTTTTTGCCCGGATCGCATTGCTAAGCTCAGTTATTCCTGGAACTTCGATACGGGTCTCTAGGACTTTGGCGTCCGGCAGGAACCGGGGGTAGGTTAGGAGCATTTGGTTTGCATTGATGATATATGCATCGGCGGAGACACCGATCTCATCGAGAAGTGTTATGAGACTCTGGGTGACTCTATCGGTAAACAACTCCAGGCAGAGTACACCGATGATCCGGCCGCGGTCCCTATCGCTGTAAACCGGGGTAACCACATTGATGAGGCTTTGCTTAATAACGTCGGTATAGAACATCTCCGTGACAAAGGTCCTGCCACGTAAGGCGGTTTGGATATATTCACGGTGAGACAGGTTGGCGCCGATATTTATGCCCAGGGTAGATGTGATTATCTCTCCGTTGACATCGGTGAGGAAAACACCGCTGTAGCCATATTCGTCCACGATCTTTTTCATGAAGGGGACGGTAAACTGGGCATTATAAGACTCCCATTCTTTCCGGTCTTGATAATAGAGGTTCATACTTTCATAGATTTCACGGCTGGTCGCGAAGACATGGGCCGCTTGGCGGTGTGTCACAAACCAATAGTCAAAAACTGCCGCCTTTTCCGCGACAAACAATTGAATTCGCTTGTTAATCTGGTCATTCAGTTCTTCAGCCGCAGCCCTATAACTTATTATTGCTGCGATCAACACAGGGATCAAACCAACAAGTATAAACAGAAGCATCAGCTTTGGCCTTAATTTTAGCCTGTTTAGCATGGTAACGCCTCCCTGTTTTTGGCAATAGTTCCCTTCTAAAAAAGTTTTGGGTAATAGAATTATCGATGGTTCTTCTC
>JAAYGG010000158.1 GCA_012727895.1 Bacillota bacterium | reverse complement strand
CTGGATATGAGTGAATACCTTCAGTGGCAAGAAGAGCAAAAACAAACCAATGATCAAAGCAATATTGCGTATATCAGATAAGCTTATTGATAACTGAGGAATTTACACACTAATCTGGACTTGATCAAATAGGACACCACCTAACGCATTAAATATTACTTGATAAGTATAAAAATTCAATAAAGCCTCTATTTGTTCTACAGTTTGGGGATTAATAAGAACTTTTATATCATTCATTATTTTATTAGTAAAAAAAGCAAAGCTAAAATAGCCCATAAAAAAGACATATATTGTAGAAATCAGCAAATGCTTTTTATTCACTTTGCTTCCCAACCTTCCTGTTCAATTGTATTTTTTAGCAATTCATTATAGTAACCTTCTTTTATTTCAATTGTCACTGGTTGAGGAAATGATTCACCATAAAAATTAATTGAGTACGTTGAGGTAGCTCTTTCAGATACTACTACCCATTCTCCCCCTCTTCACTACACCCCGCCCCATCTATCCACAATCACCTGCAAGATTTCTTCAAGTTCTTCTCCGGTCATGGTTTGTATTTTCATAATCGCGCTCTCGTAAGCGCCGGGGTCCGCCTGCGCGAAGCGGGCGGCGATTCGCACCAGCGCTTCTTTGGCCAGGGAAGAAAAGTTGGTCAAGGTTTTTCGCCGGCGCGATAGTTCCCGGAGGATTTGGTATTCTTCAGGTGTAAGCGCGGCGATTATCTGGGAGAGCCAGGGGCGGTCGACAAGGACGGCCTCCCCTTTTGTTTCCCCCGCATTTTCCTTCCTGGCCTCCTCTGCGGTCAAAAAACCCTTTAGTTTCGTAGTGGATGATTCTTTGACTACAATCGTGCCGGCAACGTAGTCTCCCAATCTTTTGGCCTTTTTGCTCACGAACATTGCGGCAACCCCCAACGCATAAAAGGAGGGGAAAAAATCGATAGGGCGAATTAGATTACGCAAAAGGATATTCCAAAAGCCCGGGGCATACCCGCCTTCCTGCCGTACCCGGATACGGGCTATCTTTTTCCCAATGGTCTGCCCGTTCATGGTCAGTTCAAAAAAGAAGTGATAGCCAAAGAAGACAAAGAATACTCCTAACAACAGTAGTCCAACAAGAAGAGAGATGCTGAAAGAGGAGATGGCAATCTCCACGTGGAAACTATCGACCCCGAGCAATTCCAGGCTGTAATAGATGCCAAGGATAACGGCTGCCTGCAGGCAGGTATCAATGAGAAGCGCCAGGAAGCGGGAGCCAATCCCGGCGATTTCGTATTTGAGCGCGACATTTTCCGGGGTGATCACCGTATAATCTCTACCCACAAGTAACACCTCTGCTTATGATGTTTGCCATCAAGTGCCTGGAGAGCTCTCAACTCTCTCCCGGAACTCTCCGGTTTATGGCTGTACACCGGGGAATCCTTCTCTAAATAAACACCTGGTCCACCGGGGGGTGTAACCATGACCCGTTCTTTTGTGGAAACCCGCAGGGAACGCTGGCAAAGACTCTACGATTTACTCCGGAAGGCGGAAAAAACCAAGCTGACCTCTTTTACACCCCAGGAATTGATCGAATTTTCCGTCCTCTACCGGCAGGCCGCAACCGACCTGGCGGCTGCGGAAACCCATAACCTCCCCGAAGATGTCCGCAGCTTTCTCAATGACTTGACCGGCCGGGCCTATCACCATCTCTACCGCAACAAAAGGGTTTCCCTGCGCAAAGTAAAGGGTTTCCTGGTATACGATCTCCCCCGGCTGATCCGGGAGAATAAAATAATCTTCCTTTTCTCCTTCGGCTTACTGCTTACCGGCATGGTCATGGGTTTTCTTGCCCGTCTCTGGAGGCCGGATTTGCTTGAAAGCCTCTTCCCTGCGGGATTCCTCCAGAGCTTCATTGAGAGATACCGGGAAGACTCCTGGTTTACTACTCCCTGGAGTTTTCGCCCGTTTTTATCCTCGCTCCTGCTCACCAACAACCTGCAAGTCCTGATCATGACCTTTGCCGGTGGTATGCTCTTCGGCGTACTCACCGTTTATACCCTGGTCCTTAACGGCCTCCTCATCGGCGCCCTGGCCGGCGAATTCTTCCGGGCCGGCCTCTTTCTTTCCTTCTGGGCGATGATCCTCCCCCACGGGGTAATCGAACTGACCGCCTTCAGCCTGAGCGGGGCCGCCGGCCTCTGCCTGGCCCGCGCCCTTTTATTCCCCGGCGATTACCGCAGGCGGGACGTACTCCGGCTTTACGGCAAAACAGCGGTGAAACTGGTGACCGGCGCTTTTTTCCTGGTTGTCATCGCCGGGCTAATCGAAGGGTTCCTCAGCACCATCAGCACACAGGTGATTCCCGAATGGGGCCGGCTGCTCTTTGCCGCTGTCACCGCCCTGCTGCTCCTCTTCTACTTCCATCACCGGCCGCTGCAAAAAAACCGGTCCGAAAGGGAGGACCAATAACCAAGCTAAAAAAGGCCTTTGTTTTTCAAGAACAGATAGTGCTGCGCCGCACTCCGGCGAATGCTTTCCGCATCCGTCGTCAAAACTTTTACCCCGCGCCCGGTAAGGAGTTTCCTCAGGCGTTCCCTTTCCAACCGTAATTCGAGGGCAACGCCTTTTTTGTAGAGTTGGTCAATGCTGGTTACGGGACCGGCGGCTGTACGGTCCAAATAAGGATGGGGCAACAAAACACAGACCACCAGATGATTGCGGGCAAGAAGGGAAAGGTGTTCCGCCAGTTCCCGCGAGGACTCGGCGTCAACGATATCGGTGTAGACAAAAAGCAACGACCTTTTCTTCACGCGCTGCTGCCAAAAATGAAAGGCCGCCCGGTAGTTGCTCTCCTTCATGACCGCCTGCAGATCGTAGAATTTCTCCAGAAACAGCCGGAGATGGCGGATGCCTTTGCCGGCGGGCAGGAACCTCTCGACCCGCTGGTTAAAGCTGATCCCGCCGATCTGATCCCCTTGTTCCAAAATGCTGTAGGCCAGGATAAACGCGGAATCCAGGATATGGTCCAAGCGGGTGGTCTTCCCGTGCAACCGGTCATAGAGGAGCCTTCCGGTGTCAAAGAACAAATAAACGCTCTGGTCCCTCTCCGGCCGGTACTCATTGAGGATGGGCTTGCCCACGTGGGCCGTGACTTTCCAGTTGATTTTCCGGTAATCGTCGCCGGGGAGAAACTCCCGCAACTGCCAGAATTCCCTTCCCGCATCGCCCAGTTTCCGGTAGTAGGCGGCTGTGGGCGTGGCGCCGGGAAGGATCCGCCGGAGATGGTCGTTTAAAGCCGCCAGATCCGGGTAGACCCGCAGGCTTTCTTCCCTCCCGATTACATGACGGTGGGAATAAAGGCCCAGGACCCCCGGGTACTCCAGGTTAATCCGGCCGAAGGGAAAAGTTCCCCGCTTGTCAGGGAGAAGTTCATAGGCAAAAGCAGCGGAACCGCGGGGCGGGACAGAAAGCCGCGCGTACCCCGTACGTTTGCCTCTGCCCGTGCCTGTGACAGTCCCGGTGCCAGTACCGGTAACGCCAGGGCCGGCGCCTTCATCCTTCCGCCCAGCCGCCGGGAGATCATGGGGCGGCTCGTCTTGTACCCGTACCCGGAGCATCCGGGGAAACGGGTTTTCTACCCTCACCTCCACCCGGCAAACCTCCCCCAGATAAACGGGGTTTTTGAAGGAACGCTTCGCTGCCGGGACCTTTTTCTCCCTGGAAGCACGCCTCCTTGTCAACAGCAGATCAAGACCGTACAAGCCAAGGAAGATCAGGAAAGAAAGGAGCAGGACGCCGCGGAACGGGAAAAAGAGAAAGAACGCTCCGTAAAGGAGTAGAAGCGCAAGAAAGGCCCAGGTGATATACATCCGCCCTGACCTCGCTTACCTCGGTACCGGGATCCCGGCAAGGATCCTTTCGAGAATCTGGTCGCCGGTAACCCCTTCGATCTGGGCTTCCGCTTTTAAGAGCAACCGGTGGCGCAGGACGGGAAGGACGTAGTCCCGGATGTCATCGGGGATAAGGTAGTCGCGGCCACAGAAAGCCGCCGCCGTCTTGGCGACCCGCAGGAGCGACAAGCCCCCCCTGGGACTGACCCCTAGGTTCAGCAGGGGGTGTTCGCGCGTGGCCCTGACAATATTCTTGATATACGTAAAAAGCTCTTCGCGAACGGTAACCTCTCTTATCTTCTCCCGCAGCCACAGGATCCTCTCCTTATTGAGAACCGGGGTAAGCCGGTCAAGTTCCTCCGCGGTCACCGGCCCGTCCTGGTAACGGCGGTAAAGCTCCTCCTCGTGCCGGTCTTCCGGGTAAGAAACCTTTATTTTCAACAAAAACCGGTCCAACTGCGCTTCGGGAAGAGGGTACGTCCCTTCGTACTCCAGGGGGTTCTGGGTGGCCAAAACGGTGAAGACCTCGGAGAGGGGATAAGCCTGCCCGTCCACGGTTATCTGCCTTTCTTCCATCGCCTCCAAGAGCGCCGCCTGGGTCTTGGGGGGAGTGCGGTTAATCTCATCGGCCAGCAGGATATCGGTGAAGACCGGCCCGGGTTTAAAGATAAACTCCTGCTTTTGCAGGTCAAAGATGCTGGCGCCGATAATATCCAGGGGCATCAGGTCCGGGGTGAACTGTACCCGCTTGTAGCGGATGCCAAGGGTCCGGGCGAGGGTTTTCGCGATCAATGTTTTCGCCACCCCCGGGGGGCCTTCCAACAAGACGTGCCCCCCGGTTACCAGGGCCAGCAGCACCCCTTCGATCACCGGTTCCTGGCCGACAACAATCCGGGCAGTTTCCTCTTTTACCTTTACAACGAGATCCTTGACTTCTTCCATGTTTCCAGCTCCTCTCTGTACCTTTCCAGGCAAAGCGCATCGGCTAATAACTGGCGCCGGTTCTCTTTTCTCCTCCTTCTCCCGGCCTTTTTTCCCCCTCCGGCGGCCTCCGCCCTTGCCTTCTCAATTTTCACGGCAATCTCCGGCAGCCGGCGAAAGTCGCCGCCGGTGAGCCGGGCCAAATTCTCTGCCAAGAGTTCCGGTGGGGTTCCGGGCGGCAACTTGGCCACTGCCGCCGCCTCCGCCAGCAGATCTGCTAAAAGCCGTTCCAGGACAAAATACCCGGCGCCGGCCTGCTGGAAGAGTCCGGCCAGGGAGTCAAGGAACTCCCTGTAACTGCGGCCTGTCTCCTCAGGCAGGGGCCGCGGCCGCCCCAGGCGGGCGGTGGCCTTCCCAAAAACCAAAATCCCCGCCAGAAAAAGCAGGGCAATCCCTCCCCGTCGCGGGCGAAACCCCTGCAGGGCAGTGGTGAGCGCCGCCCGTTTCCCGCCCTGCGCACCTATGGGTGGATGCAGAAAAAACAGGTCGCCGCCGGGGGCAAACTCCCGGATCAGCAGGGTAAAAACGACGGCATTATCCGGGTATGCTTTTAAATGCTTATTGAGCAGGCCCTTCGGATCCGTCCAGGTAATAACGGCGCCTTCACCGTAACGGTGGAAATAGATGAGGTAATCCCCGTCTATATGGTAGAGACCGTTCTCCGGGCTGCGCAGGGTGAAGAAACCCGCACCCATGGGGTAATATTCAACCCCGGAAAAAACCGGCCGTTGGGAAACGGCCCCTTCCCGGCCGGGGACGATGAATTTATATTCCTCTTCAAAAGGCAGGAGCCGGGGGAGGGAACCGGCCATCTCCACCACCGTACCGCCGGACTCCACCCATGCCAGGATCTTCTCTTTTTCTTCCAGAGGGACAAATCTCCCGGTAAAGCAGATAACCGGCCCGCGCGATTCCAGAGGGAAATCCTTCACTGTCTTGACGGTATAGCCTGCTCTTTGCAGGAGCAAAAAAACCCCTTTATACCCGTACTGTCCGGAGCTCTCCGGGTGATAAAGGGTCAGCTGTTCCCGTACGGCTACGGCATAGCCAAAGGTAAAGAAGAGAGCGAGAGCGATCGCCAGAAGCAGGCCGAAAACGCGCACCGGTCTCATCGATTACCTTCCCCGATCTCTGCCAGAAGTTCTTCGGCGCGGCGATAATCACCCGGCCGGCATTCCCGCAATCCATACCATTTTTCCTGAAAGAGCCCGACCAATTGCTGAAAGGCCAGATAACCCCGGTTCCTCTCGCCCAAGGAAAAAGCGAGTTCCTTCAAGTGCACCCGGTCAGTCCCGCTTTTTCCGGAGGTCAATAAGTGCCGCGCCCGGAAAAACTCCAGCGCCGCCAGGTAAAGAAAGCGGAGGGCAAAAAGGAACTCCCCCCTGCCGGCCGCTTCTTCCGCCTTCCTTTTCAACCCTTGCCAGGTCTCCTTGGCCTGTGGCGCTTTTTTCCCCTCCCTTTTCCAGGGTTCGCCAATGAAATAGTTCTTGCCTAGACGAAACAGGAGAAAAGGCAAAAAGGGCAGGAGTAAGAGGCCAATCCATTTAAGAAGGGTTTCTATGGGCAAACCGAAAAGCTCCATGGCGCCGCCGGTGGGAAGAATACGTCTGAGTAGATCCGAAAGCTTTTCCAGCCACTCCTGCCCCCACCAGGGTTCGTAGTTGAACTCCGGGGCTGCCAGGATCTCTCTTATTTGCGTGCGTAACTCATCAAGCTCCACAGTTGAATACCCCGCCTTTTATGATTCCAGGCCCCTGCCGTCCGGCCCGTCCGGCCGTGGCTCCGGTGCGCCCGGGATTCCCGGCGCCGGGCTTGCCGGTGTTTGCCCCGTCATACGCCGGCTCAGGTCATACCCTTCCTTCCGGATTAACAAATCATAGTAAATACAGGTCAAAGGACCGTGCTGGTAGACAAGGAACAAGACATTAAAGAGCAAAATTGCGGCAATGCTCAACAGACCGCCGATAATGTAAAAAGCGATCAGGTCATAGCGCGTGCCCAGGACAATAAAGAGGACCGCCGGGAGGATCGCCAGGGCGTAGAGGATCAGTATTATTATATAAGCCAGGAGGATAACAAGGAGATATGTACCGGCCAACCGCCACCTGTGCCCTGCCATCAGGGTGAACGCCCGCCGCAGGGTGGCGAAGGTCTTTTTATCCTCCAAAAAAAGCACCACTGGACTCAGGGAGAAAAGAAACATCAAAGCCATTCCCACCAGGTTCGAGACGAGGCTGTACAATTCAGCTCCGGTATCTAAAAGTTCGTTGAAGATAAGGCCTAAAAGAATCTGAACAGCGGATCCTAACAGCAGTAAGGAAAAAAAGACCCCAATGAACCGCCACCGTTTACCCTTTACTACTGCCAGGGCCTGCCTGACACCGCACTCCTCCCCCTCGAGGCCGGTGGCGAAAAGCTTGATAACCCCGCCGGTCATATAGATGGAACCGATAATGAAGGCGACCATCAAGGAAAGGAATAAAACGACAAAATATCCCCCCATGGATGTGAAAAACGAAGAAATCGCCTCTTCCCCCAGTTCCAACCCGGTAAAGATATCCGTGGCATTCATGAGCGTGGGTACAAAAAGAATAAAGAGCAAAAGACTGATAATAATCACCGGCAGATAGGAGAGGAAGATTACCCCTTGGAACTTCCAAAACCGGTCCCGCAGGATAAAAAAGGTATTATCCAGGATCGCCCCGGGACCCATAGGGTAAAGCCTGTTCTTCATTTTCCTGCTCCTTTCTTCGCAAACGATTTGCTTTTTTTATTAATAATACTACATTTATTTCGCTGCATCCTATTTTTTTCCTTCCATTTTTTATTTTTATCCAAGCGCGCCTCCCCCACAACGGGGGGCAAACAATGGGCGCCGCAGGGCTCTGGCCCGGATAGAAAAAGGGTGTCAGACCAGGCCTGACACCCTTTTTTCCCATCTTTATTTCCTGTACCAACGATTAGACAAGGAATTTATAGATCGTCTTCTCCCGGAAAGTCTCGCCGGGGTTCAACCGCGTGGTGGGGAAAGACTCATGATTGGGGGAGTCCGGGAAATGCTGCGTTTCCAGGCAAAAACCGGAATGTTTATGGTAAATCTGGCCGGATTTGCCCTTCAGGGTCCCGTTCATGGTGTTCCCGGTAAAGAACTGTACCCCCGGTTGTGTGGTATAGACTTCCATCTTCCGCCCGCTCTTCGGATCGAAGACCTTGGCGGCCAAGGACAACTCATTGCCTTCCTTATTCAAGACGTAGTTGTGATCATACCCGTCCTTCAACTCGTTGAAACCGGCACGAATCGGCTTTGCGGTTGTCAGGTCAAGGGCGGTGCCTTTAACCGGCGCCAATTCGCCGGTGGGGATCAACTCATCATCCACAGCAGTGTACCGGTCGGCGTTGATCATGATCTCGTGGTCGAGAATATCGCCGGAGCCCTCGCCGCTCAAATTGAAATAACTATGGTTGGTCAGGTTGACAACGGTGGGCTTGTCGGTTTCCGCCTCGTACTCGATGACCAGTTGATTATCGTTGGTCAACCAATAGGTGACGGTGGCGCGCAGGTTCCCGGGGTACCCTTCCTCCCCGTCTTTTGAGAGGTAAGTCAGTTTGACCCCGACAGCATCGCCGGTCTTGACCTCTTCCCCGTCCCACACCACTTTATCAAAACCGGTAACCCCGCCGTGGAGGTGGTGCCGGCCGTGGTTGGCCGCGAGTTTGTATTCTACACCGTCCAAAGTGAATTTACCGAAGGCGATCCGGTTGGCATAACGCCCGGCAATTACCCCGAAAAACGGGTGCTCGCCCAGGTAATCTTCGAGATTGTCAAAGCCGAGCACCACATCGGCGAAGTTCCCGTCTTTATCAGGAACCTCCAGGGCGGTAATGGTCCCGCCGTAAGTACTCACTTTGAGGGTGGCGTTTTGCGCGTTGGTCAATGTGAAAAGCATGACCTCTTTGCCGTCTTTGGTTTTACCGAAGAGTTCTTTTTTTATGTTCATCCAAAAACCTCCTTGCTTTATAATGTCCGTTTTTACCGGCGGTGAAAATTTGCCGTTATTGTTCATTTTACCACAATGAACAGAATAATCAATAAGAAATACCATAGACCACCAATGCCGGAACCAGCCGGGTCCTCCCGGGGCTGAGCCATCAATCGCCGGAGCCGGAAAGGTCCAACAAGTTGCGGCCCGTGTATGGTTCTATTCAAGATTTTTCTTTCGCTTTTAAGAATAAAAACGTACCAATAAGCAATTGCATTCCTATACTAACAAAAGAAACCCATGTGTTTGTACTTATTCCTGTATTTCTTTGTATCACCGTTGTAATAATTGCCTGGGTGAGCTTGGGTATTGCATTGGCGATAACGAATATTCCAATCCCTACATAAACTATTTTCAGGAGGGTTTCTTTCCCGATTGCCCCGCTACTTAAAGATATGGGGGTTTTATCCATCTCCATTAGCATACCAATCTGCGTAGAACAACTGATTAGAATAAAAGCGCCTGTCAATAATAGAGCAACCGGGAAAACACCTGCGATCAAATAACCGCTTTGTTGATCCGCAGGTATACTGTTTAATTAAACTACCATTTAATATCTCCTTCGGGTGTTGTGGCATACAAGTGACCATCCCCGCTTGCTATATACAAGATCCCATCTTTCCCGATCACGAGACGAAAACCACCGCCCAGCTTGGAGGCATCACCAATCTTAATAATTTTCTTAGCTGTTCCTTCCTGAGGATCAATCACATGTAGGTAATAGTCATCAGTTCCAAAATAGATCATGCCGTCCCTATTTATTACAGGTGAACCAACCCTTGAGCCGGCCTTGGGCTCAATATCAAAACTCCACTGTTTTCACTTGCCACGTAGATCGTACCATCCTCTCCGATTACCGGGAAGGACGGTGTTTCATCATCCAGCTCATAACTCCATTTTTTTGTCCCATCCGGGTTAATGGCATAGAGGGTATTATCCCATAATAGTCTCATTCAAACTCTTTATTTATGATAAACACACCAAATTATGTATAATATATCAACCAGTCCTAACTGCGATATCTTTGGTTGCCACAACCTTTACCGCATTTTGATTGACAGCAATAATAGTTTTTGCTATACTTGGCAGGGGTGTAACCCTTATTACCTGGTACATAAGGGAAAAATAGTATGTTAACGAAAGGAGATTATTCGATGGCAGGAACTGAAAAGCTACACATACGGGATTTCTTTACCATGTCCGGTTCAGAGATCTCCGAATCCTACGTCAAGAACAAAATGGTCGTACATTTTCAGGGTATGTCAAAAACCCTCCAGTTCCCGCAGACCATTGCCCTCATGGGGGCGCCGACCCTTTCGATCGGTATCTCCCCCGAAGGCCTTTATAACCGCTTGAATAATGCCGGCAGATTGATCCTCTTATACCATAACGGGCTGCAGTTGGGTTCTGCGCCTTTTATTCGTGTTGGTGAAAAGAAACATACCATGCTCACTACCAGGAACCCCCGGCTGGTCGAAGGGCCGGAAGATGTGCCGGCACTGAAAAACTATTACCACTCGCCCGTCTCTGAAGACCAGGTCTCCATCTCCCTGGCCACGCCGCTGGCGGAGATGACCTTCGAATTGGAGGATGTCACTGTTACACGGAGGATGATCTCTCCCTTCCTCTCCGGGAATATCCAGACATTAATCCCGGCCGGAGTGGAGGAGTTCATTATTACCAATAAAACCGGCGAAGCCCGGCAGATATCTTTGGTCCTTCCCAGGCCGTCCCTGGTAAACCTCCAGGAAAAAGAGTTGAAACCGCTGGACCAGGATACGGTCTATGCCTGCTCCACGCCGGTGAAAGGCCATGTCCATAAGGAATTCACCCAAGACGGTTTCTGCGGCGTAGTCATGGGCAGTAAAGAATGTGAGGACCGTATGGTGATTGCCGTTCCGCAAATTGACGGGGCGAAAATCGACATCCAGCCTTATTTCTGCCTGAACCGGCTCAAACAGGACCTCCTTTTGAATAAGGACGGTACCTTCTTTGAGAAGCGGGACGCCATCCCCAACCAGGATTACGGCGCGGCAATCAGCGTCACCTTGACCCTGGAGCCGGGCGCCACGGCCACCATACCGTTCGCCGTTGTCCTGGACTTCCCGGTCCAGTGGTATAACGACGGCGCCACCTTCGACCGGAAATACATCAAATATTTTGATAATGAAGAAACCCGGGCCCTGGAGATGACCAAGATCGCCCTGGAGAACTACCCCAAGTGGCTCGAGCGGACCCTGGATTTGCAAAACCGGATTTACCAGCAGATCCGGAAGAGCCCTTCCTATAAAGACGACCGGGAAGGCGCCCTGCGGGTTGCCCGCTTGATCTTTAACGAATTCAGCTTCCCCATCTCCAACGCTGCTGTTTGGGTCGAAGACGACGAGGGCGAGCGTGCGCGGTTCCTGGAGTGTTTTGACTACTCCTATCTCGACCCGTCGGACGTGGAGTGGTACTCAATGGTCCTGCTCTTCCTCTTCCCCGAGATCGAGGAAGAGCTCTGCCAGAGCTTTATCAATTCCATCCTGGCGGAGGATACCAGCAAGCGCTTTTACCACCACCACGCTTCCTTCCCCGACCGGCGCCAGCATTT
>JAAYGG010000034.1 GCA_012727895.1 Bacillota bacterium | reverse complement strand
CAAATAATCTGAGAAAACGGCGGTCAAATAGTGTGGGAAGTGACAGCACTTCCTAATAATTGAATGCCTGTTTATATTACCCATAAAGACTCATTTCTAATAAATGAAATATTGTGAATAAGTGAGAATTTAGGAGAAAAATGAAGATCATAGAGGGAGGATGTTGCAAAAATATTTTTAGTTAGTATAATATTGGAAAGGCCTCCACAGGCTGTATTGAAATCACCCGGAAATCAAGGAGATGATAATATGACGAAGCTAAAGAACTTAAATAAAAAGATATTGATCGGCGGGGCCTGGCCTTATGCCAACGGCTCACTGCACCTGGGACATATCGCCGGTCTTTTGGCCGGCGATGTCATAGCCAGGTATTACAGGTTAACAGGGGCAGACGTGGTCTTTGTCTCCGGTTCCGATTCGCATGGCACCCCCATTTCTGTAAAAGCAATGAACGAAGGGGTTAAGCCTTCAGAAATCGTGGAAAAATATCATAACGAGTTTAAAGAGACCTTTAAAACGCTGGGTTTTAGTTATGATTTATATACCCTGACAATGGATGATTATCATAAAGAGAAGGTAACGGAGTTTTTCATTAAACTGCACAAAAAAGGGTTTTTATACCCCAAAAAGGTAAAAATGGCCTTTTGCCCGGAGTGCAATAGGTTTCTACCCGACCGGTATCTAATAGGAACCTGTCATAATTGTGGGTATACGGGGGCAAGAGGCGACCAGTGCGATGAGTGCGGTACCCTGATTGATGTGGAGAAATTGCAAAACAAGAAATGCACCATCTGCCAGGCAGAACCGGAAATACGCGAAACGGAACACCTGTTTTTTGCTTTATCCAAGTTTCAAAAGGAATTGGAAAGGCTGGTCCAGGTTAACGAGTCCAGGTGGCGCAAGAATGCGGTTGGGCTGGCTAAAAGATACTTAACTGAAGGAGTTATCGACCGGGCCGTTACCAGAGATTTGGATTGGGGAATCGATGTCCCCCTGGAAGGTTTTGCAGGGAAGAAAATCTATGTCTGGTTTGAAGCTGTTTTAGGTTATATTACAGCAACCATGAAATTGCTACAAGACAATCCCCAATTTACCTGGGAAGAGTTTTGGAGCAAGGAGGCAATCTCCTATTATGTCCACGGTAAAGACAACATCCCGTTCCATACTATTATTTTACCTGCCCTATTAATGGGGTTGGACATCCACTCGCTGCCAGCATATATCATCTCCAGTGAGTACTTGACTATTGAAGGGAAAAAGATCTCGACAAGCAGGAATTGGGCGATATGGGTTAATGATTATCTATCCAGATATGACCCGGACCCTTTGCGGTATTTCCTCATCATCAACGGGCCGGAAACAAGGGACAGCGATTTTTCATGGAGTGAATTTCTAGAAAGAAACAACGGTGAATTGCTGGGGGCTTATGGAAACCTCGTTAACCGGACCCTGACCCAGGTGAGAAAGAACTTCGGAGGCCGCATTCCTGAAGCCGGTGTTCATGACCAAGAAGATGCCGCTATTCTAGAGAGATGTAAATCTCTGTACGACAGCACTGGCGAACTGATAGAAAAAGGCGAATTAAAGGAAGCCTTAAAAGAGGTTTTTGAAGTCATCCGCGCTACCAACAAATATATTGATACTAAGGCGCCGTGGTCAACGATTAAAACGGACCGGGATTTGGCAGCGACAACATTGAAGGTCTGCCTGGATGCGATTATCAACTTGTCCAGTGTTTGTTATCCATTTCTCCCCCATATTACTGAAAAAGCGTTGGGCTTTTTAAACGAGACACCGGAATGGGAATACCGGGAATTAACCCCCGGCGGTTTGATTAACGAACCGGCTTTACTGGTAAAGAGGCTTGACAAGTCGATCATAGCTGAAGAAGTCGGAAGACTGGGAAAGGGAGGTACTTCGCAGTAAAAACTACGAGAACCCTTTGTGGCCGTTAATCTATCGGGGATTTTGACAAGTCGCCATACTCCTATGAAAGCCCGGAAATGATCTGGATCGCCAAGAAAAAGTAGGAGCGGCAAGCAACACCCCGCGGCAGCCCCATTCTTACAAAAACAAATCAAACTAAAATCGGTTTACTCAGGGAGGCATAATCGGTGTCAGGATGGAATCCGGATTTATATCTAAAATTTGAAAAGGAAAGAACCCAACCGGTTAAGGATTTGATTTTTCGCATAGAAAAGGAGAATCCAGCAAGAATAATCGATATCGGCTGCGGACCCGGGAACAGCACAATCCAATTGAAAAAAAGGTGGCCCGATGCTTTTATCCTTGGTATTGACTCTTCCACGGAGATGATCGACAGGGCCAAACGTGATTATCCCCAGCTGGAATGGAGAGTCTATGATGCAAATAACGACTTGAGTCCTTTGGGCAAATTCGATCTCGTCTTCTCCAACGCTGCCATCCAGTGGATGCCCAACCATAAGGAATTGCTAAAGAGGTTCTTTGGCATCCTTAACGACAACGGCGTTTTGGCCGTGCAAATACCGAATGTTACATACATGCCTGTCCATCTGGCGGTGCAAGAAACGGCTAAAGGTAGATGGTCTGATTATTTTGCCGGCATCGATGACGGCCTGGAATATCATGAACTGACCTTTTATTACGATGCGCTTTGCTCGCTAGCCAGATGCGTTGATTTATGGGAAACCCATTATCATCACGTCTTACCCGGCCATGAGGCAATAATCGAATGGTACTCTTCCACCGGAATGAGGCCCTACCTTGAAAAACTAACCGGTGAAGAAAAGCAGCGATTTCTCCAAAGCGTATTGGCAAAAATACGGGAGGGTTACAAAGTACAAGAGGACGGAAAGGTATTATTCCCGTTCAGAAGGTTGTTCTTTGTCGCTTATAAATGATTTAGGGAGTGCCGCCGATGGCACTCCCTTATGATATCCCGCCAGGAAAACCGGCTTATGTTTAAGGAGGATAAACAAGGCCCATGAAGAATATTACAAAAATACTATAAATAGTATTTTTGGGATGGGAGCAAATTATGAATAAAACTAATTTAAGTCCTTTAATTTCAATATGGTTCAAACCAAGAAGAACAATTGCGGAAATCGTGCAAAGAAACTCTTCATACATGGTGAATTTTCTCACCAGCACGTTGGTGGTACTGCCGGCAATAAGAGTAAGTTTAAGCGACTTCAGCAATTTCTTTAATTTTATTTCATCGTTATTTTTAAACCTTATTTTTGGTGCAATAAGTGTCTTAATCGGTCTTTACCTCTGGGGTCTCTTGTTAACCTTTGTCGGGCAGAAAATTGGTGGCGAAGGAATATATGAAGACGTTGTTGCCGTTATTGTTTGGTCTATTCTCCCCCTGCTATTCCTGGAATTATTCTATATTGTCGCTACAATAGCAATAAGGGTATTCCCCGGGATAGCCGGTAAAGGCTATATTTTTGTATACCGGGGCATAACAAGCCTCATGATCCTCTGGAGTTTGTTCATTGGGGTCAATGGCTTAAGCGAGGTACATAAAATTTCTTTAGGTAAGTCTTTCTGGTGCCTGTTTGCCTCGTTTGCTATCGTGGCCGCATTTCTTTATCTAATTAGGTCACTTGCTTTTTGATTAAGTAGTGAGTCGAGCACTCGGGTTTGCCAATGTAAAAGCTTATGGGGATTGGGATGGTCAAGTATTTAGCGAGGACTCACCAAGAATTCTTCTCGTAGCTAAGAAAAAGTGAGCAAGGAAAACGGTTTTCCGCTGGTGGGGACTAGAACGCCACCGCATCGGTTTGTTGGATATAAAAGTCGCAGTCCAAATTTAAACCGGGGGGAATTGAGATGGCGATTGTAAAAAACAAAAAGGGCGACATACTCCTTGATTTAATCAAAGATGAGGAGGCCAATATTCTTAATAATGAAAAATATCAGCCTCTAACCCATTCGTTAGTAATAGTAAAATGTGATGGGAAGTATTTATTGGTATTTGACAAGTGGAAAAAACTATGGGAGGTTCCCGGAGGCGGAATTGAGGGGCAGGAAACACCGCGGGAATGCGCGATCCGGGAGGTTTATGAAGAGACAAATCTCAAGGTAGACGATTTAGAATTTATAGGGATTATGAAGTTCTCACTCCAGCCGGACCAGAGGATTGAATACGGCGCCTTATATGCGGCAGAAATTAAAGGTCTTGATCTTAATGGATTCGCCGAAACTGACGAGATAAAAAAGATCATCTTGTGGGATCCGTCGCGCACGCGCGCAGAAGATATGGGTTATATAGATGAGATTGACAAGAAGTTGTTGGAGTATTATTGAGGAAAAACAATGAAAAAAGACTGGTTAATACTATTACTTTTACTCTGCTCCTGGCTTGGCAGTTTTGTAGTTCTTTCCCGGCAGCGCCGGCGTTAATTCGGCCTCCTTAAACGGGGAAGAAACCGGTTTTCCCGTTTCATCGATAAAATAGACCTTCCCATCTTTCCAGACTTTCGCGAGGTCTTTCCGGACAAAGCTGGTCGCAAAGTCAAACTGGGGTGCAATCACCATTTTCCCGGTGCTGTTAATGAACCCGTACTTACCGTTCAGCTTGACCCTGGCCATTCCGCAGCTGAAATAATCAGCTTCATCAAATTCAATTTTGGTAAGGGCTTTTCCGGTTTTGTCGATAAAACCGCCTCTCAACACTCGCCATTTTTATATCAACGCAAAACGCCAACCCATAAAGGCTTTGGGACTTGGGGAGCCGGTGCGCAGAAAGGCGTAAATTGATTGGGAAATTCCATATAGTCAGGGGGAAAACAAATGAAACTCCAGAAAAAACTTATGTTTGCCCTTCTCATTAGCGTAGTTTTATTCTCCCTTTTTATTGCCGTAAATTTAGTCTTTAAAAAGGATTTTTCAGAAGAAGCGATCAGGGAGATGGATGAGCCCCCGGCCCCACAGGAGATAATTGAGGAAATGGAAGTCCCTTCCTCCCCACAGGAAATGACCCAAGAAATAGAGGATCCTCTTAGCGTGTTATTTAATAACACGTGGTTATCGGAGAAAGAGCCGAAATGGTGGATGAACTTTGAAGATAATTTTATTAAGACCGGGCCTTACGGAGGCGGAATAGCGTTGCTACAGAAGTTTGACGTTGTTGAGGTTGATGCTGAAGAAGGAGTCGTTATTATTCATGTTACAGAGCTCCGTTGGCTTAATTCTCCGGATTTTCCTGATGAAATTGAAAAGGTAGGTGATATTGAGCGTATAACCCTAAAAGGCAAGACAATGATATACGAGCATAAATTTGAAACATGCGAAAAAGGAACTACTATATGGATTGCCGAGTAATGGTATTTTATCACTACCTTTTATTCTTCCCCCGTTCAAGTTTTATTTGATAAGCTCGACAATGGTTTTTGGCGTACCGGGACCGCCTCTTATCCCTTCATATCTGATATATACCCCATCGGATTTTCTAAACCAGTATTTGACGCTCCAAAACAGCGAGGCAAGGCCAGGCACTGTTACCTTTATTTGAACCGCCTCAACGTCTTTACCATTTTCCTTTATTATCTCTGTTTTTTCTTTAATTGCAACCATCTTAAAGAGTTTTAAATCAGTAGGCCGGAGGATCCAAAACTCGACCTTTTCTTCCTCTGTTTGAACAAACCGGGATAAAGATACTTCGACAAGTTCAAACCAGGGAAGATCATCAATCTCATATACTTCGCCAACCTGCTTATCCTTAAGCTTCCCGTTAACCAGAATACGGTTTCCCTCTCTTTTTGCTAATATTTCCGTTTTTGCCTCTGTATTTATATACTCCCAACTAATAGTGGCAAAACCTTGATTGCACAAAACCCTATGATATTCATTGGGGCTTTCGGCAGTGGCTAAAAACCCCCCATCCTGGGATACGACTCTCCACTCGCTAATAATACTTGTCTTTCCAGTTGTTTCTTTATATACATATGTATTTTCAGCGGCACAAAGGAACTGGCTGAAGAAAACAACAGTAAATAAGGCCCATAATAATCTCTTCATATTGATTGGTCACACTCCTTCTGACATACCCAAGCGTTTTTGGGGTTCTTAATTCCTTATTACCCCATTCATTGTAATATATATCATTTTTTCTAGTATAATACTTGTATCCATTTTTTTCAACCCGTAAAACATTAACGCCCGCACTCGTACGTGCGGGCGTTCTCCTAAAAATCCCGGTAGTCCAAATTCTCCAGGGTATGAACGATTTTATCGGCACGTGAAAGGTCCTGCGGGCCGGAGTTGGGGTTTTGATAACCAATGCATTTCATGCCGGCGCGTTTCGCCGCCTCCACCCCGTGCCTGGAGTCTTCCAGGACCAGGCAGTCGGCGGGGTCGACGTTGAGGAGCTCCGCCGCGCGGAGGAAGATCTCCGGCTCCGGTTTGCTCCTTTCAACCTCCTCGCCGCTGACAACCGCCTGGAAATACCCGCGAATCCCCAGTTCCTCCAGGACCATCTCGATAAACGCCTTTTCCGACGATGAGGCCAGCCCGATGGCGATCCCGTCCTTTTTCAGGTTGGCGAGGAGTTCCGGGATCCCCTTGATCGGCTGCAGGTCACGGAAGACCTCCTTTTTCAGGAGGAAGTCCTTTTTCTGCAATTCTTCAATGGTTGTGTTGAGGCTGTACCGTTCAATCAAATCCGCCCACATCTGCTCATTGGTGATCCCGACATAAGCATGGAAGAACTCATCCGAAAATTCCAAGCCGAAGTCCCGCATGATCCTCCTGTTTACTTCAAAATGCAACGGCTCGCTGTCGACAATGACACCGTCCATATCAAAGATGAATGCTTTTATCATTCTTTCTCCTCCAGCACAGCAAATATTAGAAAGACAGTCCCGGCCTACCCGGGGTTACGCGGCAGCCGGGGCATAAGCCGGCAGTACTGGACTGTCGCCGCCTCTACCCATCCATAGAGTCTCTTTACTGTCTATACAGTCTCTCTACCGTCTATACAGCCTTTCTACCGTTCATACAGTCTCTCTACCGTCCATACAGCCTGCTAGGACAACCACCGGATCTGCGAGGCAAGAAGCTTCTTCTCTTCCTCGGCGGTGTCGAGGCGCCCCTTCACCACCACCACCCGGTCGTTGCCGGCCGTTTCGTGAACCTCCTCGTATAATTTGGGGAAGACCAGGACCTCCAGGGAGCCGGTCATGTCTTCCAGGCGGAAAGTGGCCATTAATTTACCGGCCTTGGTCACCATGCGTTTCCAGGCGCTGACCACGCCCCCGGCCACCACCTGGCGTTCCCGGTCGTCTTCAATAATCTCCATTATCGACGGGATCCCGTTCTTTTTGAACTTCTCCTTCCAGGGGTCAAGGGGGTTCCCGGTCAGGTAGACGCCGAGGTATTCCTTTTCCATCGCCAGTAAGGTGGCGGGCGGGTATTCCTCCACCGGGCGGCGGTCTTCGGTCTCCGGGACGATAAAATCCCCCTCCAGGTCGAAGAAGGATAGCTGGCCTTCCCGGCGGGCGGCAGCCAGGCGTTGCGAGTTCTCAAAGACCGTGGGCAAACTCTCGATCATCGCGCGACGGGTCTGGCCGGTGGAGGCAAAGGCCCCGGCCTTGATCAGGCTCTCCACCGCCCGTTTGTTTATTACCCCCGGGTCGAGACGGCGGCAAAAATCGGAGAGCGAGGTAAAGGGAGCTTTTTCCCGTTCCTGCAAAATAGCGGCGATTGCCCCCTCGCCCAGGTTTTTCACGGCCAGGAGCCCGAAGCGGATTCCCTCCCCCTCCTCCGTAAACTTGATCTGGCTCTTGTTCACATCCGGCGGGTAGACCGGGATCCCCATCCGCTTGCATTCTTCGATATAAAGGCCGACCTTGTCGCTGTTCCCGATGACGCTGGTCAAAAGAGCGGCCATGAAGGCCTGGGGATAATTGGCTTTGAAATAGGCGGTCCAGTAGGCGACCAGGGCGTAGGCGGCCGAGTGGGACTTGTTAAACCCGTAACCGGCGAAATACTCCATCAGGTCAAAGATCTTCTCCGCCACTTGCACTTCAATCCCCTGGGCTTCCGCGCCGGCCAGGAATTTCTGGCGCATGGCCGCCAGGACCTCCGGTTTCTTCTTGCCCATCGCCCGGCGGACCAGGTCGGCCTCGCCAAGGCTAAAGCCCCCCAAACGGCTGCAGATCTGCATCACTTGCTCCTGGTAGAGGATAATCCCGTAGGTGGGTTTTAAAACCTCCTCGAGCCGCGGGTGGAGATAGGTAACCTCCTTTTCTCCGTGCCGCCGCTGGATGAAGTCCTCGGTCATCCCGCTGCCCAGCGGGCCGGGACGGTAGAGGGCGACCAGGGGGATCAGGTCTTCAAAGGATTCCGGGGCCAGTTGCACCAGGAGCTTCCGCATGCCGCTGCTTTCCAACTGGAAGATGCCCAGGGTCTGCCCGGAGCGGAGTAACTCCAGGGTCTTGGCGTCCTGGTAGGGGATCTCCTGGAGGCTGATCTCCTT
>JAAYGG010000157.1 GCA_012727895.1 Bacillota bacterium | reverse complement strand
GTATAAATCTTTTAAAGCAGGCAAACCATTAAAACAAACGCTGTCTATAAAGAATACCATGCTAAACTTAAAGGAGGGTGCGGCGTGTTATATGATAAACCGTTGGTCGCCGGCGCTTTAGGCGCCATATCAACAATCCCGTATGAAATCTTTACCCGGCTCCTGCTGGCTGCAGGGGTTGGTAAATACGGTGTTTTTGAATTAACAAGTTTGATTATAACCCTTAACAGGCCTACGTTTCTCCTGGGGGCAGTTATGACCTTTATCGTCGGCGGGTATTGCGCTTTAATCTTCTACTACAGCCTGAAAAAGCTGGGCCCGGATCACTTAACTATTAAAAGCATCTGTTTCAGCCTGCTTGTCTGGATAATCATGGAGATCTTCTTTGTCTGGCTTATTGAAGGGCCCAAATTAATCTCGCCCAGGCCAATTGATGACTACTATCTTCACATGTTTGGCTCTTCTTTATTTGGATTAACCCAGGGTATATTATTTAAAAGATATTTATTTACTGCAAAAGGTTGAGAGCCTCGGAATGGACCTCTGCCAACCGGTGGAGAAGTTCCGCCCTGCTGCCGGTCCGGTAACCGAAATGCACAGCAGGGGGGCCCGCCTCTTCGTATCTTTCCCCCGGCTGCAAGAGACGGCCAACGGTATAACGGCAGTCCGAGTGAAAGCCATATTTATCTTTCCAGTAGTTAATAACCGGCTCCTCGCCAAGGGCAATCGCGGCCAGGCCGTAACCGGCCCGGGTATCCTCCCAGGCGCCAAAGGGGATATAGAAGTTGGGCACATTGAAGCCGGCCTCTTCATCACCCCTGGCATTGCCGCCAATGGCCGGGTGGGTATAATAGAAGATACTCTCTAAATTCCAGGGGGTTGTATCGATATTCTCCACCCACAGGCCTTGCATGATGAACCAGCCGGAAGAGGCTTTTGGCACCCAGAAGCGGTAACCGGCCCGGTAGGCGCCGGGCCCATCCGCCGGGGAACCCGGGGTCTTCCTCGTAAAGAGAAATGTCACATCTACCACAACAAACCCCGGCCCTTCGTAGTAAGCCGTCACCTCGCTGCTCTCAGCGCCAACCCAGTGGTCCCGGGGGGTTTTTTGGTGGATCAGGGCGGTGATCCCGCCCAGCGGCACCCCCTCATACTCTATTTTCCATTCCCCACCCCTGCGGCTCTCCTGCAAGACCAAAGGACCGCTCTGTAACTTGAGAGGCGATCGCGCTACGGTGCTGCTGGGCGGCAGCGGCAGGTGACGCCGGACCGCCTGCGGCCAGTCGTTGACGTAAACAAGGTCCCCCGAATGATGGACCGCAGGAGCCTGCGGGTTCACTTCCGCGGCCGTCCGGGTAAACTCCTCCCAGGGTTCGTCCGTAACATCGACCAGGCCGTAATTGGAATCCTCCGGGAAGGTCGCGCTGATCCCCAGGGCCGGCTGGTCTATATACATGAAGTAATTAGAACCCACCATAAAGGGGAGGGCAAAGAGGGTGTTCTGGAAGAACCGGTAGCAACGGGCTTTCTGGTTTTGGGTCGCCACGCGCATCCCGGCGCCGTGCTTATTGGGGAGACCACTGTCAAGGGCGGGAAAACTCCATTCGGTGATCCAGAGCGGGGCCTGCGCCTGATCGGAGAATTCCCGGTATTTTTCCACCAGATCCCGGTGAACGCCGCGGTCCATATCAATCCGGGGATAATCGTTAAAAGAGATCACGTCGCAGTATTTACCGGCGATATCCCAGATCCCCGGCGACCAGCCGGCAAAGCGGCAGCCCAGGATGAGGTGGTTCGGGTCGTAACGGCGGATGGCCCCGGTCAGGACGGAAAAGTAGGCCTCAGCCACCAGGCGGGTGTATTCCTCCGCCATGGCCCTGGCTGCATCCGTCCCCGCCTTCCGCGGTACAGTGGAAGCGGCGATCTCCGCAAAAGAGGCAAAATTTGTCCCCCAGGCCCGGTTAAAAGCCTCCACATCCGGGCAGTGCCGCTTTACTACCTCCATCCAGACCTGCTTGGCGCTGTGTTCCGGAGGTTTCTTCCATGTCTCTTCCCAGAGGCCGTATTCATTGCGCCAGTCGTCGAGGCCGCCAAACCACTGGAGCTCGTTATCGAGAAAATACCCGATTAACCAGGGGTCGTCCCGGTTCGGGGCGCAAACGCGCCGGGCCACGAGATCGCAATGGCGCTCCCAGAGAGGAGAAAAGACATTGGGAAAACCGGTCCAGGTCGTAACAGGGACGATATTATCGATCTCCGCGAAGCTCCTCCCGGCGCCAACCCACTCCGTATGGGCAAAATGGGTATAACGCAGGTACAAGGAGTGGCCGGCGCCCAGGGTATTAAAGCCCCAGGCCCGCAGGCGTTCGGCCTGCGCCGCCGCCCACGCCTCTTCACTCCCGTATTTACGCTCCACATTCCGGTGGTAAGGCGCATACCCTAAGGCCTCGCACCAATGGGCGTAGTAGTTGATATGGTCCGTGCCCACCGCAAAGAAACCAAAGCCGTTCGGGTCCATCAACCACCAGGTACTCCCGTGTTCTTCCAGGTGGAAAAAGCCGGTGGCCTCGCCCTGCACCTCTTCCCAGCCGGGGAGGGTGTAGGGAGGAAATTCCCTGGCCGGTTCCTCGGGTTTAGCGATCTTAACCCCGCCAACCCGCGCTTTCACATCGTCAAAATACCCGGTAAACAACGCCCCGTCCAGGGCGGCGGCGCCACTTGTCACCGCCGGGGTTCCCGCGCTGAAAGCCCAGCCCAAGCGGTACCGGACCCGGTCCCCCTTGGCGCCCGGTTCGCTGACCACCCCTTCAATCCCGTTCGGGGTCAGGGTCAAACGTAACCGGTACGGGCGGTTATATTCCCACTGCCAATTGGGGTTGCCTCCCCCCGTGGTCGCCTTGAGTCTCGTATCACCTTGGAAATTTGCCGGCCAAAGCCCGCCGTAGGCCTCGTTTAGCTCCACAAAACGGCGGCCGCCTTCGGCAGCCGGCGCCTCGACCAGCGCCAGGTGCCAGAAGTTGTTTTCGTCGTAGTAGAGGGCCACCCCCGCCACTGCCCAGCCATCCCCGGTCCGCCCGGTGACAACCAGCGTTGCTTCAACCTCCACCCGGTTCCCGTAACCGAGCTTCTCCAAGACTAAAAAACGCCTCTCCTGGCCGGTCCGGAAGGTCATCCGGCCCTCCTTGGCGATCCAGGAAATAGAATCGGGCCGCCAGGCCGGTTCGCCGCC
>JAAYGG010000004.1 GCA_012727895.1 Bacillota bacterium | reverse complement strand
CTAAATCCAGACATGACCATTCTCCTTTCCAGTACATGCGATGCCGCTATTGCCATTTTCCGTACCCAAACCTTGTTAAGTTTGGATCTTTCTATAAAAAAACTGCATATCCTCTTCTCCCACGGTCAAATAAAGCTAAAAAGGTTCTGCCTTGCCTGCGGGTGTCTTTTTTGCATTGTTATAATTTAACAACCATGATAATATGAAAGAGCGGACAAGCCCAGAAGAAAATTGGAAGAGGGCAAAGAAGAAAAAGACGGAAAGAAGTGAGGAACATGGCGGGATATGTAATAAGGGAGATGAAAGCCGGCGATTATCAAGAAGCTTTTGCCCTTTGGCAGGAGGACGAAGGGATAGGCTTGAGTAATGCGGATTCAGAAGCGAATATCCAGAAGTTTTTGGCGCGCAACCCTGCGTTAAGCTATGTTGTTCTTCATAACGGTAAAATTGTGGGGACAATCCTCTGCGGGCATGACGGAAGAAGGGGCTATATTTACCACTTGTTCGTCGCCAAGCCCCATAGAAACAAAGGACTTGGCCGGAAACTGGTGACGAAAAGCCTGGAAAGGCTAAAGGAAGAAGGGATTGATAAATGTCATCTCTTTGTCTTTGCCCGGAATGAACTGGGACGGAATTTTTGGATAAACACCGGGTGGACGCTGAGAGAAGATATAGTGGTCATGTCGAAGGCGACCGGTTGAGAAGTTCTTGCGCCGGACTGCATGGGCGCGCTTCTGAAATAGGGAGCGCTTACCAAAGCAGGAATTTTTTCTTATTGCACCGAAAAACTATAGAAAACCGTGAGGAAGATCTTGGACTGAAAAGGCAAGCCGTCGCGGCGTAAAGGCTATGCGGAAGGGATGGTCCTTGACCATGGCCAGATAAAACCGGGGATAGGAGGCGGTTCATGCCAGTTAACCAACTTGATCTACTGGCTTACTCTGCACACCCCGTTAAGATTATGGAATATCGATAAAATAAAAGACAGGTAGTTGAGAGTCATGACACAGTTGGGTCTCGTTTTCTTCCCTGCTTTTGACTGGGCGATCTCGCACGACCACCCGGAGCGGGAAGAGCGGCTCTTATACACCAGGGACCAGATCCTGGAGGAAGGGCTCTTTGATTTCCCGGGGATTGAGGAGTTCCGGCCCGGGGTGGCTTCCCCCCGGGAGATCGCCAGGGCCCATATTTGCGTTCCCTCCGTGGAGAAGGTGGCGACCAAACCGCACCTCATCGCGGCCGGGGGGACAATCACCGCCGGCGAACTCGTGGTCAACGGTCAAACCAGGCGGGCTTTTGCCTTGCTCCGCCCGCCGGGCCACCACAGCATGCGGATTGTACACGGTGCCCGCGGTTTCTGTACGATTAACAACGAAGCGGTGATGGTCGAGTATCTGCGCAAACTGAAAGGCGGCAACCTGCGCTGTGCGATTATTGATACGGATGCGCACCATGCCGACGGTACGCAGGATATTTACTACAATGACCCGGATGTGCTCCATATCTCCATCCACCAGGACGGGAGAACTCTCTACCCGGGCACCGGTGACGTGAACGAACTGGGCGGTCCGGCCGCTTACGGTTTAACCCTTAACCTGCCGCTGCCGCCGGGGAGCGGCGACGCCGAACTCCTTTACGCCATCGAACACCTGGTCTTGCCCGTGCTCCGCGATTTCAAGCCCGATTTGGTTATTAACGCGGCCGGGCAGGATAATCATTTCACCGATCCCTTGACCAACATGCAGGTGACGGCCCAGGGTTATGCCCGCCTCACGGAACTGCTCGCCCCGGATATCGTGGTCCTGGAAGGGGGCTATTCGATTGAGGGGGCCTTGCCCTATGTCAATGCCGGGATCATCATGGCCCTGGCCGGGCTGGATTACTCGGGGGTGATTGAACCCGGG
>JAAYGG010000156.1 GCA_012727895.1 Bacillota bacterium | reverse complement strand
GGAACGACTTTAATGTCCAGGATAAAGTAAGAAGGGACGCGGCCTTACGCCCCACCGCCAGCGTACAAGAGGAGGCCGGCGGGTCCCTGCTTTATACCGATATGGTCGCCGGGTTGGGGGAGATTAGCCGTTGGGTCCGGCAGTTTGGCGCATCGGCGAAAGTCCTGGCGCCAGTGGAATTGCAAGAGATCATTATTGCCGGCGCCCGCCGGAAACTGGCCCGCTATAAAGTGGAAACCCGGAGGGGAGGTGAAGGAGATGAATGAGACCCTAAACCGGCTCTACCGGCTGATCTATTTATTGAAGAAAAACCCGGACGGGCTGCGCCTCAGGGAACTCAGCGCCGAACTGGGGGTCAGCATGGCGCGGGTCCGGACTGATTTGGAGATCCTCACCCATGAGTTGCCCTTGACCAACTGGCCTGACGAAAGAAGTGGTGAGGATTACTGGGCATTGATTTCGCCGGCAGTGGCGACGCCGGCGCCGGCGTTCACCCCCGCCGAGGCTTTGGCTTTACTGTGGGCCCTTGGCCGGCAGGATAGCCCGGAGCTTAACCGGGTCCGCGCCAAACTCTTCCAGGCTCTCCTGGGCAAAGGGGAGCAGGCGGCACTGGCAAGCAGTGAAAAAAGGCTGCTCATCAAAGGCTGGCGTGGGTTTTATGATTCACCGGAAACCGAACGGCTGGTGGCGAAGATGGAAGAGGCGGTCCTGGCCGAACGGAGGCTCCTCCTTGATTATGTGGATGCTGCCGGCAAGTCTTTCCGTTTTGAAATGGAACCCTACGGCCTGGTTTATTACTGGGTCTGGGGTTTTTGGTATCTAGTGGGCCTTATCAACCAGGAACTGACGGTTTTACGCCTTGACCGGATTAAGGATTATATGGAAACCGGGCACTTCACCTATCCCCCTGACTTCTCCCTGGAAGAGACCTTTGCCGACGCCTGGGGGGTTGATATCAGCGGGCCTTTGGTTACGGTGCAAATCAAGTTTTATGATGAGTTCAACGTGGGGCAACGGGTCTTCAGGGACACGGCCCACCGGAAAAAGGCCGTGTTAACGAAGGAAGAGGGATACCTCGTCTATACCGACCAGGTCCGGGGGATCAATGAGATTAAACCATGGATCCGGAGCTTCGGCTCGTCGGCCGTGGTCTTAGCCCCGGAGGAACTGCGGGAGGATATGATCAGAAGCGCCCGTTGGGTTTTGGATTTATACCAGTGAGGAACGGGGGGTTCAATGAGTAATTTTGCGTTTCTGAAAGCCAAATGGCCGGATTTAGCCGATCTTTGCTGTGCGGCGGAAATGTACATAGGCCGGGATCCAAATGCGGCTTTATTGAAGTTACGTATGTTCGCCGAGTTTACCACCGCCCGGATTATGAAAGAGGAAAAATTGCCCGAACCGACAGCCTGGGAAGACCAGCGTTTTTCAAAATGGTTATCGATTATCCGGGATCACAGAGTAGTCCCTGGCTTTGTCCTCGACCACCTGCATGCCGTACGGATAGCCGGCAACAAGGCGAACCATGAAAACTATAACGATCCGCATCATGCTGCGGCTATGATCCTTAGAGCCTTTGCTTTAGGGGTCTGGCTGATGAAGACCTATGGGGAGCCGGGCTTTATTCCACCAAAATTCCGCTGGGAAAGCGTCCGGGATGAAGCAAAAGGCGCGGAGGAAGCCAGTGTTCTCCTGCTGGATCTCTTTCTCCCCTATGAGAAGGTTCGCGACGAGGAGATTAGAACCTTGATCGCAGTTTTGCAGAATACCAGTATCATCAATTACCTGAAGGAAGCGGGCAGCAAAGTTTCCAGTCTGCTCACGAAAAACTTGAATCGGGCGGGGCCGCTTTTCGGCCGGGAAAAACTAGTTCCGGTGGTTGAAATCAGAAAGGTTTCCGACCTCATCAACGAGGCTGCCCGGAACCTCCAGGGTTGTACAAGGCAGGAACTTATTGCCTTATTCCAGGCGGAACTGGCAAAGCGTGTCAAGGTTAACGGGGAGATCAATCCGGAATCCCTGTCCATCGCCATCATCAATGAAGCGGCCAAGGGTTTCCGCTTGGAAGACGGGTTATCCCTGGCGCAAAAGGCCCAACTGGTTTATGAGCGTTATAAAGAACGCCTCTGGGAAGGGGCGCAAAAGTGGGCCAAGCATTTATCTGTGGAGGAGAAGAGAAAAGTCGCGGACAGCCTGGACGAATCTTTGGACGGACTCAAAGAAGAGGAACGGAGTGCTCTGGAAAAGTCCTTGGGGGTTGAACGGTTAACTGGGGCGACCATTATTAGAGCCTTAACAGGGGCGGCCGGGCCGCTTTCCCTGATCGCCCTGGTCGAACTGACCGGGTTTGGGGCTTATTTGATGTTGACAAAGGTGATTAATGCTGTTTTCACGACAATGCTCGGGATTACCCTGCCGTTTTCGTTTTATACCGGAGCAACCAGCTTCTTACACTTTTTGACGGGGCCGGCCGGTTGGTTCTTGGCCGCCGCGCTCGGAGGGTGGCAAATCCAAAAGGGGACAAAGGCGATTAACCGGAACCTATTGGCGATGATTATCTGGTCCAGCCTCAGTCACTATCAAGGACAGGTTGCGCCTTGGGATGAAGACCTGCCCAGTTGGGCGAAGGACGAGGAACGGGAAATGGTGGAGGTTGTGGACCGGCGGATTAGTAAACTCCAGGGGGAGTGCGCCGCCCTAACGGAGCAACTGGCTGCGACAACCGGCCGGATCAAAAGAGCCGAAGCCAACCGGAGAAAGCTGCATACCGAGAAGGAGGAAACAATAGCCAAACGGGATGCTTTGGTCAAGGAGAAGTCAAGACTGGAAAATGCCTTGGCGGACGGTACCTGGAAGGAACGGCAGCTCACCCCGGCATACCCGGTATACCAAGTATACCAGGAAAAAGCCAGGGCCTTGTTACAAAGAATAATACGGGCAATTCCCGCCGCCTCCCTGGTGGAGGAGTTGATTCCCGGGGAAGAAGAACAGTACCGGCGGGCAATCACCAAAAAAGCTGAAGAAATCGGGCGGTTGCAAGAAAAGCTTACGAAATTGGAAGAGAAACTGGCAAGCACCGCCCGGGAGGTTAAAGAGGCGATGGCTGAGAAAGCCCGCCTGCAAACAGCCATTGAGTCAACCAGTCAGCAACTGGAAGCCTGTCTAACCGCCCGGGCCCAGGAGGTTAAAAACCTTTGGGAACTGCATTTCCGGCGCCTTAGTTTCTCCGAAGAAGCCTTGCGCCGGGTGGCGCAGCTTCCCTTCTCCCAGCGATTGGTGGTCGAACGGTACCTGCTGGAACTCAATGAACTGAGCTACCCGGCTTTGCTGGCAGAGAAGGAGATAACCGTCGATGGGAAGAAGGCCGCCAGCCT
>JAAYGG010000003.1 GCA_012727895.1 Bacillota bacterium | reverse complement strand
TCACTTACCACCGGTAACAACCGGTGGTTTTTTCTATGGCTGCCAGCTTGGCAAAACCTGTTGACACTTGATTATAGTTACGATAGACTGATAACAAAAGCAGTGCGCGTTGAAGGAGGGTATGGGATGCAAAAAGAGCGGATCTTGATTATTGAGGATGAACCCAATATCCTGGAGTTGGTAGCCTATAACCTGGAGAAAGAAGGCTGGATTATTTCCAAGGCCATGACCGGGGAGGAAGGTTGGCGGAAGGTCCAGGAGGAACACCCCGACCTGGTGCTGCTGGACCTGATGCTCCCCGGGGTCGACGGGATGGAGATCTGCCGTAATATCCGGCAAAACCCGGTGACTCGCGATATCCCCATCATTATCCTCACGGCCAAGGCGGAAGAGGCCGACCGGGTTTTGGGCCTGGAGTCCGGGGCCGACGACTATGTGACCAAGCCTTTTTCCCCGCGGGAACTGGTCGCCAGGATCCGGGCGATCCTCCGGCGCGTGGACAAGAGTTTCAGCGAGGCGGAGGAGAAGGAGACGCTGGTCCTCGGCCCGATCAAAATGGATCTTCGCAGGCACAAGGTGTTTGTCAGGGATGAGGAGATCAATCTGACACCGAAAGAGTTTGACCTGCTCCACCTTTTGCTTTCCCACCCGGGACGGGCCTTTTCCCGTGAATATCTCCTGGAAAACCTCTGGGGGTACGAGTTTTTTGGTGATACCAGGACTGTGGACGTGCATGTCCGCCGCCTGCGCCAGAAAATAGAGGAAGACCCGGCCCAGCCCTACTGGCTGGAGACGGTCCGGGGTGTGGGTTACAGAATGCGGGAGGCTTAATCCGGTATGTACCGTATCCGTCTGCAATTCATAACCGGCCTGGTTTTCTTTATCCTGCCGGTCTTTTTTTCCAAGTACATCTTGAGTAGTCCCGGCCTTACTCTCCTGGCCGCCGGTTGGTTTCTTTTCGGCGGCTACCTGCTCTATTCTTATTTTCTCGCTCCTTTGGAGAGGTTCTCGGCAATATTACCCGAAGTTAAAACAGCGCATTTTACGGAGTTTATCCGGGAGGCCGGCGCCCATCTGGAAGAACTGAAGAACATAGCCAGGCGTGCCATCCAAGAAAAAGAGGAGATGGCTTCCATCCTCTTCAGCATGGTGGAGGGTGTGGTCGCCACCGACTCCGGCGGACGGATTTCCTTTATGAACCCGGCTGCGGAGAAACTTTTCAACCTGGAACGCGGTTCCGCCCTGGGGAAGTTCCCCCGCGAGGTCTGGCGCGAGTTTGAGCTGGTCGAACTCTTCCACCAGGTTTTTGTGACCGGCCGGTCCCAGAGCAAGGAGTTGACTCTTGATCCCCCGTTACGGAAGCACCTCAGCCTGGAACTGGTCCCAATCCGGCCGGCAGAGGACGAAGAGGCGCAGGGGGTTTTGGCTATGGTCCGGGATATCACCCGCCTGCGGCATCTGGAGAATATGCGCACGGAATTTGTGGCCAATGTCTCCCATGAACTGCGGACCCCGTTGACCTCGATCAAAGGTTTCATCGAGACCCTGTTGGACGGGGGCCTGGAGAACCTGGAGGCCACCAAGAGGTTCCTGACCATCATTTATCAGGAGACCGACCGTTTGAACCGGCTGATCAATGACCTTCTCGACCTTTCCCACCTGGAGTCCGGGGAGACCGAATTGAAGCGGGCGCGGATCTTCCTCGCCCCGCTGGTGGAGGAGGTCCGCCAGACCCTTCAGACCCGCCTCGCCGAAAAGAAACTCAGTTTCTCGGTGGAACTGGGGCCGACGGCGGTCTGGGCCGATGAGGACCGGATCCGGGAGGTCCTGGTCAACCTCTTGGACAATGCGGTGAAATATACGCCGGACGGGGGCTCGATCAAGGTCAGCGAAGTGGATCACGGTGATATGCAGGAGTTTATTATCTGCGACACCGGGATCGGTATCCCCCGCGAGAGCATCCCCCGCCTCTTCGAGCGTTTTTACCGGGTGGACAAGGCCCGTTCCCGGGAGATGGGCGGCACGGGTTTGGGACTCTCCATTGTAAAGCATATTATCGACCGGCATGAGGGGAAGGTCTGGGTCCAGAGCGAACCGGGGAAGGGCAGTTGTTTCCATTTTACGCTCCCCAAATTCCAGCAAGAATAAGGAAGGTACAAGGTGCAGGTAAGGTTAGCCAAATATCTGGCCCAAAGCGGCGTGGCCTCCCGGCGGAAGGCGGAGGAGTTGATCAGCGCCGGGCTGGTGCAGGTGAACGGGGAAACCGTGCGGGAACTGGGCCGGAAAGTGGACCCGGATCGCGACCGGGTGACCGTGGAAGGGCAGGAGGTCGCCCCCGCGCAAGAGCCGGTTTATTTGTTGCTGCATAAACCGGCCGGGTACGTGACGACGGTCCGGGATCCCTGGGGACGCCCGACCGTCATGGATCTGGTCCCTGGGAAGTATGGGCGTTTCCGCCTTTTCCCCGCCGGCCGCCTGGACCAGGATACCACCGGTCTTCTCCTCCTCACCAATGACGGGGCGGTGGCGCAAGCCTTAACCCACCCCCGGTACCGGGTGCCCAAGGTCTATGAGGCGCTGGTGAGGGGGGTCCCCCAGGACAGGGCCTTACGCCGGTTGCGGCGGGGAATCCGGCTGGAGGACGGGTTTACTTTACCGGCCAAGGTTGACATATTGCGGGTTGAAGCGGGGAATGCTACTTTAAGGATTACAGTCTATGAGGGGAGAAAACGGCTGATCCGGCGGATGTGCCGGGCGGCCGGCCACCCGGTTCTAGCTCTGAAACGGGTGGCCATGGGCCCGCTGGTGCTCGGGGATTTGCCCGCCGGGAAAATACGGGCGCTGAAGGCGGCTGAGGTGAAGAAGCTCCTCGGCATCGGGGATTTACCCGGGCAGGCAAAGAGGAAAGGCGCGCAGAGACCCGGAAAAGAAGGAAGTTGACAAGATGGCAGTACGTTTCCTGGCCGGTTATTTTTCCAAAGAATTGGGGATCGATCTGGGAACCGCCAATTGCCTGGTTTACGAGAGAAACAAGGGTTTGATCATCCAGGAACCCTCGGTCGTGGCGGTGAAGAAAAATACCAATCAGGTGCTGGCCGTCGGGGAGGAAGCCCGGCGGATGATCGGGCGCACACCCGGGGATATTGTGGCGATCCGCCCCTTACGGGAAGGGGTCATCGCCAACTTTGACCTGACCAAGGAGTTGTTGCGCTATCTGATCCGCCGTGCCTGCCGCGGCCGGGTTTTTTTTAAACCGCGGGTGGTGACGAGCATCCCCACAGGCACCACCGAGGTGGAGCGGCGGGCGGTCATTGACGCCGCGGTCAGTGCCGGGGTGCGGGAATGCTATCTGATTGAGGAGCCGGTGGCCGCGGCGATCGGCGCCGGCCTGCCGGTCCATGAACCCGTGGGAAACATGGTGATTAATGTGGGCGGCGGTACCACCGACGTGGCCGTCATCTCCCTGGGCGGAGTGGTCTCGGGCCTTTCCATCCGGGTCGGCGGCGATGCGATGGATGACGCCATCGGGCGGTTTATCCGGAAAAATTACAACCTGATTATTGGGGAACGGACGGCCGAAGAGATCAAGATTAACTTCGGGTCGGCTTTTCCCCTCCCGGACGAGACCACCGGCGAGGTCCGGGGGAGGGACCAGATTACCGGCCTCCCGCGGACGGTGAAGATCAGCACGGAGGAGACCCGCGAGGCCCTGAAAGAACCGGTCACCAGCATGATCAATGCCATCCGGCAGGTGGTGGAGCAGACCCCGCCGGAGTTGGTGGCGGATATTATGAACAAGGATGTGGTGATGACCGGCGGCGGGGCTTTATTGAAAGGCCTTGACCAGTTGGTCTCGAGGGAATTGGGGATGCGGGTGAAATTGGCCGATGACCCCATGAGTTGTGTGGTGATCGGCGCGGGCAAGACCCTGGAGCACCTGCCGCTCCTCCGGAGGGTACTGGTGGGCCCGAAAAAATAACTGGACGGCCCGGCAGTAGTTTTGGTACGGTTACCGCCGGCGGCGAGCGGCGGCTTCAACAGGGCGGTATAAGCGTTTTCGCCCGCACGGGCTGATGGACAACCCTACAGGAGACAACCCCACAGGAGGGTTTTTTTTTGCCCGTGGGAAGGGGAGGTTCCGGTTGGAAAAGGGGGATTTACACCTTGGGAAAGAGGAATTTACCGCTGCGAAAGAGGAATTTACCGCGGGAAAGGGAAGTAAAAAAAGAAAGGCGCCGGCAGGGACAGGAAGGAAGGCGGGATGTTGATGGGTAGTCGCGGCAGCCAAATTGCACTGGTATTAGCCACGGTTCTCCTGGGGATCTCCCTGGTTTTCCAGTTCCGGGCCGTTACCGGCCCCCGTCAGGAGCTTCCCGCCCGGGACCTTAGTGAACTTATATCCCGGGTCGAGCGTTTGGAGGCGGAGATGCGGGCCCGCGGGCAACGGCTGGAGGAGGATATCGGGGCGCTCCAGCGACGGCCGGTGGCGGCTCAAACCCAAGACGGCGGCGGTTCGGAAGAGGAATTAAGGCTCCTGCGGCTGGCTTCCGGGCTCTATCCCCTCTCCGGGCCGGGACTGGAGATTGTCCTGGAGGATTCCGGAAGGGAAGGACGGGTGGGGTTTATGGACCCCAATTTGCTGCTGGTCCACTATGACCACCTGCTCTTTCTCGTGAACGAGCTGTGGGTCGCCGGGGCGGAGGCTGTGGCCGTCAACGGGGAGCGGGTGGTGGCGCAGACGGGGTTTACCTGCGCCGGTTCGCTGATCCTGGCCGGTACGAAGAAGCTGGCCCCGCCTTATGTCGTCCATGCCCTGGGGGACCCGGCGGCTTTACGGGCGGCTTTGACCATGCCCGGCGGGTTCATTGAGGCACAGATCGAGCCCTATGGTTTGGGGATAACCATCAAGGAAAAAAGCGACCTTCTTATCCCGGCCTACCAGGGAAATCTGGTTTTTGAATATGCCCGGTTGTACGAAGAGGACGGGGAGAATGAATAATCGCACGGACTCTTCAGGTACAGGAGAAGCAAGGAGGAGATCGGCATGTATGACCTGTTGGTTGTTGGCGGCGGGCCGGCAGGCTTGTCGGCGGCGCTCAACGCCCGGCGGCGGAATAAAAAGGTTTTGCTTGTGGCCAAGGAGACAATCAGCAGCAAACTGCGGCCGGCCGGGCGGATCGAAAATTACCCGGGGTTGCCCGGTGTGAGCGGCCCGGAACTGGCGGAGCGGTTCCGGGAACATGCGGTGGCGGCAGGAGTGGAAATCAAGAAGGAAGAGGTCATCAACATCCAGCCGCAAGAAAGCGGCTTTTTTGTTATGGGAAAAAACGAGGGTTTCGAAGCGGCAGCCGTCATCCTGGCTACTGGCGCCCCCCAGAAGGCGACGCTCCCGGGCGAGGTTGAGCTTGCCGGGCGCGGGGTTAGCTACTGTGCCACTTGTGACGGGATGTTTTTCCGTGGCCGGGACGTGATGGTCATCTCACAGTTGCCCGCAGGGGAAGAGGAAGCCGCTTTTTTGGCCGGTATTTGCCGGAAAGTCTATTACCTGCCGGAGTACAAGGGCGAGTACAACCTGCCGCCCGGCGTGGAACTGGTGAACGGGAAGGCCTTGCGTTTGGAGGGCGAGGGGCAATTGGAACGGGTGGTTACCACCGCCGGCGAATACAAAGTGGCCGGGGTCTTTCTTGAACGGGCGGGCCTGCCCCCGGAACAGCTCTATCCGGGGTTGGCCATGGCGGACGAGGCGATCCAGGTGGACCGCAGGATGGCCACTAACATCCCCGGGCTCTTTGCGGCCGGTGACTGCACGGGGCGGCCGTGGCAGATCGCCAAGGCGGTAGGGGAAGGCCAGGTGGCTGCGCTCTCCGCCGTCCAGTATCTGGCGGAACGGTAAAAACGCGAGAGCGGAAACCGGGCGCAGGGAAAGGGGGTAAAGCCGGAGGATGGAAAAGGAAAGCCGGGAGCGGCTGGATATGGCGGTCACCCGGCGGGGGCTGGCACCGAGCAGGGAAAAAGCCCGGGCGCTGATTATGGCCGGGGAGGTGCTGGTGGACGGGAAAGTCCTTGACAAACCGGGGGCCAGGATCAGCAAAGAGAGTACAATTACGGTGAAGGAAAGCCTCCGTTACGTCAGCCGGGGCGGTTACAAGCTCGAACATGCCCTGGCTGTTTTCCCGGTAACGGTGAAAGACCGGATCTGCCTTGATGCAGGGGCCTCCACCGGCGGCTTTACCGACTGCCTGCTCCAACATGGCGCCGGCCAGGTCATCGCCGTTGATGTGGGCTACGGCCAACTGGCCTGGAAATTGCGGCAAGACCCCCGGGTGGTGGTGATGGAAAAGACCAACATCCGCCACCTGGAACCGGGGGAACTTCCCGTTATCCCCAGCCTGCTCACGGCGGATTTATCCTTTATCTCCCTGACCAAAGTCCTCCCGGCTTTTATCCGTTTGCTCACAGCGGACGGGGAGATTATCGCCCTGGTGAAGCCGCAGTTTGAAGCGGGCCGGGAGAAGGTGGGCAAAAAGGGAGTGGTCAGGGCGGCGGAAACCCATAAAGAGGTGCTGGCCCGGGTTCTGGCTGCGGCGGAAGCCGCCGGATTGCGGTTGGGCGGGATTACTTATTCCCCTTTGCGCGGTCCCGAGGGGAATATCGAGTTTCTGGCTTACTGGAAGAAAACCGGCGAGCCGGCGCCCTATCCGGACCTGGATGCGGTGGTGGCAGCCGCCTGGCAGAATAATGGGATTTAATTAAAACCTTACTATATAATGGTAATATCATACACCATTGACAATCATTGTCTTTTATGGTTTAATATAAATGTAAGGTGAGGCATTTTGTTCCTTTGGGGGGCAAAATGCCTCACATATATTTTTGGGACTTTACCATTAAATGGACAGAAGGAGAGGTGAAAATGGATAGAGAGGTTAATGCCGCGGAGGAACAGATCGCCAAATTAAAGGAACACCTGGCAATGATGGAGAAAGACCGGGACCGGATTATCGACCAGTGTTTTCCCGAGGATTCGGTAGAATGCGATGAATTTGAGGACTTTTTCGATAAATACTTGCGTGGATTGGAAAAGGCGCTGAAAACCCTTGCCCCAGGAGAGGCCGGGAAGGGGTTTCCTTTGGTGGTAATCGGCAGTGAAGTGGATGTGGAGGATTTGGCGGGCGGGGATTGTTTTAAATTCCGGATTGTCCTGCCATATCAGGGGGAGAACCGGATTGAGGATGTTACCTGCCTGTCGCCGGCCGGAAGGGCATTAATTCTGCGAAGGCCGGGGGAGGAGGTTACGGTGGCTGCACCGGCCGGGACTTTCCGTTACCGGATCAAAGAGATTTCTTTCTCCCCTGAGTACTGAGGATAAACGCCCAGGCGCAGGCCGGGTGGCGTACGTATACGCCCTGCGACCCGGGTATTTTTTTTCTGTAAAAATTAATGGCGCCAATTGACAGGGAGGGCTAAAAAAATTAAACTAAACTAGGGAAGAAATGATCAACCAAGGGGTGAAGAAGATGGATTCTGGCCCTAGTTGGCAACGACTGGAAGAAAAAAAGCGCGGGGTCTTCCCCGCAGAAACCACCATACGGGTGAGGCCGGAATCTTGCTCCGGGAGGGTTTTTCTCCCCGGGGTTTTTCGCCCTGAGAATTGAGGGATCCCCCAGATTTCCTGCCCCTGCCGGGGCATTTTTCCTGCCTTACCCGGGAAAGGAGGAGGAAAGTGGTTCAGCCCATTCTCTATTCTCTTTTTCGGGAAGGCAGGGTTCAGCAACTCCTGGAGCTTGTGAAGGAATTGCATCCCGCAGATCTGGTCGATTCGTTGCACGAATTTTCCCTGGAGGAGCAGGAAAGGTTTTTCCTCCTTATCCCCCATGAACAGTCCGCCATCATCATGCAAGAGATGGAAGTGCCGGAGGCCGCCGCTGTTTTGGAGCGGTTGCCGGTGGGGACGGCAGCGGAGATCCTGAAAGAGATGTACTCCGACGAAGCCGTGGATATCCTGGCGGAACTCCCCAAGGAAAGAGCAGCAAAACTCCTGACGCTGATGAAAGAAGCCGGCGAAGAATTAAAAGAACTCATGGCCTACGAGGAGGATACCTCCGGCGGGCTGATGGCCACCGAATTTGTGGCTATCCCGGAAAACCTGACCGTCGGCGGGACCCTTGCCTACCTGCGGAAAGTGGCGCCTTCCGCCGAGAACGCCTACTATATTTATGTAGTAACACGCGATAAAAAGCTGGTGGGTGTGATCAGCCTCCGGGAACTGGTGGTGGCGCCCCTGGAGACCCGGGTGGGTCAGATTATGCACAGAAAAGTAGTGAAGGTCCCGGAGGATCTGGACCAGGAAGAAGTGGCCCGGCTCTTTGAAAAATACAGCCTGCTGGTCTTGCCGGTGGTGGATAAGGAAGACCGGCTGGTTGGTGTTATTACTGTTGACGATGTCATCGCCATTGCCAAGGAAGAGGCGACAGAGGATATTCACAAGACCGGTTCCGTCACGCCGCTGAGAACGAGCTACAAGAGTGCCGGGGTTTTGACCTTGTATACGAAGCGAGTCGGTTGGCTTCTGGCATTGGTCTTCATCAACCTCATCTCTTCAGGGATCATTGCCGTTTTTGAGGAAACCCTCAACGCCGCGATGATACTGGCCTTTTTCATCCCGCTATTAATCGATACCGGGGGAAATACCGGTTCCCAAGCGGCAACATTGGTGGTGCGGGCCCTGGTGACTGAAGATATCAAACCGGGAAAATGGTTCAAGACTTTTTGCAAGGAACTGCTGGTGGGGACGCTTTTGGGGCTCACCTTGGGGACAGCCGGCTGGCTTCTGGGAGTCTTCCGGGGAGGAGCGCTCATCGGGGTGATCATCGGCCTGACCATGCTGGCGATTGTGATCATTGCCAATCTGGTCGGGGTTGTCCTGCCCTTTATCCTCACCAAGTTGCGGTTGGATCCGGCGGTGGCCAGCAGCCCTTTGATCACCACTATCATGGATGCTCTCGGGCTGCTGACCTATTTTACAATCGCCCAGATATTTTTGAGCCTGTTTTAGGCGGGGACGGCGCCGGAATTTACAGGTCGATCCGGTAGATGCGGAAGATCCGGTAGAGTTCACCGCCGGCCCGTTCGGCTTCCCGGCGCATCCTGATGTTGAACTCGTGGATGGTGGAGCCGTCGCCGTAGGTATAACCTTTTTTGAGACCCGCCCGGAAGGCATAGAGGTACATGGCGGCGGAGACCCCTTTGTTTCTGTAGTCGGGGTCGACCATTAACGCGAACATCCGCCCGCCGGTGATCTTCCGCTTGTACCAGAGGAACTTTATGAAACCGATGGGCAGGAGCCGCCCGTTCATTTTCTTCAGGACCTGGTTGTAGTCGGGAAGGGCCAAGGCCAGCCCGACCGGTTCTCCCTTTTCGTTCTCGGCGATGAGGGCCAAGTCCGGGTCGGCCACGGGAAGGAGCTTGTTGGCCTCATCCTCCAGCTCTTCAACGCTGGGCGGGACCATATCCGGCCACTCCTCCGGCATCGCGCGGGCGACCAGTTTTTGGAGGCCGACCAGTTCCTCCCGGATTTTTTTGATATTCATCGGGCGCACCGTATATTTGTAACGTTTCATCAAGAGTTCCACGCTCCGCTCGAAGCGGGCGGTCACCGGTTTGCGCAAGTCGTAGTAGAAAGCCAGGCGGTCGAAGTGTTTTTCCCACCCGTACCGGTCAAAGAACTCCGCGTAGTACGGGGGGTTGTAGGAGTTGAGCAGGATCGGAGGGCTGTCAAAACCCTTAATGAGGAGACCCCGGTAGTCGTCGCCGTTCGATGGTGACTGGGGCCCGGTGACGGTCGTTATCCCCCGTTCCTTTAACCAGGATAAAGCCGCATCGAAGAGGGCCTTTGCCACTTCGTAGTCGTTGATTGATTCAAAGAGGGTGATATAGCCCTCGCTTTTGTTCTTTTCCCGGTTGAGTTTTTCATCGATCCCCGAGCCGATCCTCCCAACCGGTTTCCCGTTCTTCCAGGCCAGGAAATAACGGTACGGGCCCAGCTTCATCAGGGGGTTCTTCGCGGGGTTGACCGTATCCCACATATCGGCTTTCAGGGGCGGGACCCAGTTGGGGTCATCTTTATACAGTTTCCAGGGGAGATTAATAAAGGTTCTCCAGTCACGGCGGGTACAAACCCGGGTCACCGTTACCGCCGGATCTTGGCGCGTACGTGCGCTTCGCTTTCTTGCCAGGCTGAGGGCCAAGGCCACCGCCTCCTTTAGGATAAAGGTTCTTATGATAAAAAGCACCGTTAAATATTCGTTACCGGCCGCCTTTTTCCTGCTGTCCAAAGCTATTTAAAGGTTATTTTTCATTACCAGGCTGTGCCGGGCCGCTGGGAGATTAGGCGCCGGGCGCCCGGGCAAGGCGATTTTCCCGCGCCTTTTCTTGCAGGGGAGGCCGGTTTCCTGTAGAATAGTAGGGAAGAGAAAAATGGATTGATGGGGCAAAGCTATAATCAGCTATAGATAGTTATGGAAAACTGCAAAGAGTCATTTTTTTAGGAGGGATTCCTGTGAAAACCGCCAACCAGATTCGTCAAGAATTTATAGATTTCTTTACCGCCAGAGGGCATACGTTTGTCCCCAGCGCCTCCTTGCTACCGGAGAATGACCCAACCCTGCTTTTTACGAATGCCGGGATGAACCAGTTTAAAGATGTTTTTTTGGGTACGGGGACCCGGCCTTACAGCCGGGCGGTCAACTCCCAAAAGGTTATCCGGGTCAGCGGGAAACATAACGACCTGGAGGAAGTGGGGTGGGATACTTATCACCATACCTTCTTTGAGATGTTGGGGAACTGGTCCTTCGGTGATTATTATAAACGGGAGGCCATCGCCTGGGCTTGGGAGTTGTTGACCAAGGTCTGGGGCCTGCCGCCGGAGAAACTCTACGCCACAGTGCATCATAGCGACCAGGAAGCAGCGGCCCTCTGGCCGGAAGTCACCGGTATCCCCGCCGAACGGGTCTTGTTCTTCGGGGACGAGGATAATTTCTGGGAGATGGGCGATACCGGTCCGTGCGGCCCCTGTACGGAGATCCATTATGACCTGGGGCCGGAGCATTGCGACAAGGGCGACGTGCCCGGCCATACCTGCGCGGTCAACGGGGACTGCGGGCGCTATATTGAACTTTGGAACCTGGTCTTTATCCAGTATAACCGGAAGGCCGACGGCACCCTGGAGGAGTTGCCCGCCAAGCATGTGGATACCGGGATGGGCTTTGAGAGAATTGTCGCGGTCTTGCAGGGGAAAGGTTCAAACTATGATACCGACCTTTTCCTGCCAATCCTGGAGCGGATTACGGAATATACCGGGGCCCGGGAGACGGATCCCCAGCACCAGGTGGCCATGCGGGTGATTGCCGACCATATCCGGGCATTGACCTTTGCCATCAGCGACGGCGTCCTGCCGGCCAATGAAGGACGGGGCTATGTCCTCCGCCGGATCTTGCGGCGGGCGTCCCGTTACGCCCGGACCCTGGGGGTGCAAGAGCCGTTCCTCCACCGGTTGGTGCCGGTGGTGGTGGAAGTGATGGGCGACGCCTACCCGGAATTGCGGCAACGGGAGAAACACTGTTGCCGGGTGATCCTGGCCGAGGAAGAAGCCTTCCTGCGGACCCTCGATAAAGGGCTGGAGATCTTTGCCGCGTTGGCCAAGGAGGCAAAGGCGAATAAGGGGAACTCCATCTCCGGTGCGGATGCCTTCCGTCTCTTCGATACCTACGGTTTCCCGCTGGACCTTACCCAATTGCTCGCCGCCGAAGAGGGGCTGACCGTCGAGGTCGAGGGGTTTAACCGCCTGATGGAGGAGCAACGGGAGCGGGCCCGGAAAAGTGGGAAATTTGCCCGGGAGGACAAGGATTACAAGTGGAAGACCATTGCCTCCCTGCCCCATTCGCAGTTTACCGGGTATGGTTACCTGCGTTCAGCCTCCCGCCTCTGTGTGGTGGGAGAAGACGACAAGCATTACCTGCTGGTTTTTGACCGGACGCCCTTCTACCCGGAAGGCGGCGGCCAGGTGGGTGATACCGGGGTGATCCGGGTTGCCGGGGAGGAGTTCCCGGTGGTCGATACCAGGTGGGAACAGCACCATTTGGCCCATTTTGTCCCCAAGGAAAAGCCGTTTCCCATGGATGAACCTGTTTATATCCTGGAGGTGGCGGCAGATAGGCGCCGGATGACCGCCGCCCACCATACCGCCACCCACCTTTTACAGGCGGTCCTCCGGAAAGAACTGGGCGACCATGTCCACCAGGCCGGTTCGCTGGTGGCGCCGGACCGCCTCCGGTTTGACTTCACCCATTACCAGCGCCTCACCGCCGAAGAACTCCGGCGGGTGGAAGAGGGGGTCAACCAATTGATCACCAGCGGCCTGCCGGTTTGGACCGAGGTCACCGGTTACCAGTGTGCTGTGGACCGGGGTGCGCTGGCCTTCTTCGGTGAAAAATATGAGGAAAAAGTCAGGGCTGTCCAGGTCGGCGGGGTCAGCCTGGAACTCTGCGGCGGTACCCATGTGCGGAATACCGCGGAGATCTTCTGCTTCCGGATTTTGAGCGAGGGGAGCGTGGCCACGGGGGTGCGGAGAATCGAGGCGGTGGCCGGGGTACCCGCACTGCGCCGGGCGGCCGGGGAAAGGGAGACCCTGCAGGAAGCGGCGGCCCTGCTGAAAGTGGAACCGGAGAAACTGGTCAGCAGGATTGAGGAGCTCCTGGCGGAACAGGCCAGGTTAACCCGGGCCAAGGAAGAAGAGGCCCGCAAGCAGGCTTGTGTCGCGAGGGAGGAAATTCTGGCGACCCGGGTCCGGGAAGCCGGGGACTATCGTTATGTGGTTGCCCGTTGCGACGGGTCCGGGATGGAACTGCTCCGGGAGAATATCGACTATTTCAAGGATAAGCTTGGTTCCTGCGTAGCGTTGCTTGGCGCCGCCAGCGGCGGGAAGGTCCATTTTGTGGCGGGGGTCACTGCGGATTTGACCGGTAAGGTTCACGCCGGTGAACTGGTGAAGAAGGTGGCGGCGATTACCGGCGGTGGCGGCGGCGGGCGGCCGGATCTGGCCCAGGCCGGCGGGAAGGACGCGGCGAAGCTCGATGAGGCCCTGGCCGCAGGGGAGAAGCTCATCCGGGAGCTCCTGGAGGGGTAAGAAACCCGGGTTTGGCCGGCTTAAGCCAGTATTAATGGATGGTACCGGTAAGCGGTTCCCAGGTAACGGGAACCGCTTTTTATGTGCGGAAATGGCGTGGACCTTGGAAAAAAGAGCCTTGTATCATCGGGAGTTGCCTGGGAATACTTAGATATGGCTCCAAGAGCGACGGGTTACGAGTGGCGAGTGGGTGAGTGACGATGGCTATTTGCCGGATTGCCGGCAGACGCGGCGTTATTAGCGTCGCATGGCTGCGTTGCTCGGTCCGGGCGGTGCTCGATATACATTGAGTATTATCTGCGCTCCATCCTCCCTCGCGCCTTGCCCTGCTCGCTCCTAACACCGCTGGTGGGGATTGTGGGCTGGCCTGCCGGCAATCCGGCAAGGGCGCCCCCCGGCGCGCTGGGGTGGAGCGCCGGCCTCGGGTCTGGCTTTAGGTATTCAACGACAGCAGCATTTAGCGGTATGCTGCGGTATTGCTCAAGCATGGGTGACGAGCGGTGAACGAGTAGTGGCGAGATCCGGACGCCTTGGGCCGGAACCCGAGCCGCAATCCCGGTTACTGAGTGAACCGAGTGACCAGTGCGAAAAGGAGGTGTTACTTTGGCCCACCAAGAGATGGACCAAGGGATGCAGGCGCAAGAGCAATCCCATTTGGGCGGGCAAACAGTCGGCCGGATGAGCGAGCCTCCGGCAGTGCTCACCGATAAAGACCATCATTACTTAAAAGATGCGCTCTCCTGGGAACTGCTGGCGATGAAGAAGTGTCACCAGTTGGCGGGGATCTGCCAGAGCCAGGAGGTAGCCGCCCTTGCCAACAGGCTGGGGAGTATGCATCAACAGCATTACCAGCGCCTTTTGGATGCAGTGGACCCGCAGAAGGCCTTGATGTAGAGAAGGGAAGAAGGAGGCGAAGAAAGATAAATCAGCAGGGACAACAACAACCGGGAGCGATTAAGAACCCCTCCACCGGCGTGCCGAAAGTCAAAGGGCCGCAGTTTAATGATAGGGATGTCGCCAATGATCTCTTGGCGATGGAGAAATACCTGACGGACAATTACAATGATTTTGCCCGGGAAGCGAGTCACCGTGATCTCCATAACCTGGTCATGGGGATCCTTAACGACTCCCACCAGGCGGCGCGGGATGTTTTTAACTTAATGTTTAAAAACGGGTGGTACAACCTGACTTCCACCACCCGCCAGTCTCTCCAGCAGACCAAAGATCAATTCACCAATTACCAGGCGCAATTTCCTTACAGTGGCGAGATGCATTAAACCCCCTTATGCCTGGGTTTTCTCCATTTGCGAACATGCAAGCGCACCGCGCATTTATTGCGCACCGAGACCCTGAAACCGTTAGTGTTTTGGGGTTTTTTGGTTTTTGCACGGATGACATAACACACGTTTAATTAGCGCTCTTAATAAAAAAGAGAGATTCAAGTAGAAAAAAGGACGAAATCAGGTTATAATAATTACTAATAGACGATAATCCCTAAAAATGAAAATTAATGAATCTTGCATAAGAAAGGGACGTTAGATAAAATCTTCTATAGATGTTAGCACTCAACAAAAGCGAGTGCTAATAAGTTTTGAGAGGAGGGAAATTATGAATATTAAACCTTTGGGCGAGCGGATCGTCATTAAAGTAATGGAGAGCGAGGAAAAAACAAAGGGCGGGATTGTCCTGCCGGATACCGCTAAAGAAAAACCGCAAATGGGTAAGGTGTTGGCCGTTGGTACCGGGCGGCTCTTGGATAATGGTGAAAGAGTCCCCTTGGAAGTCAAGGAAGGCGACACCGTTCTTTTTGCCAAATATGCCGGGACCGAAGTCAAGCTTGATGGCGAAGAGTATACTGTGATTAAAGAGAGCGATGTCCTGGCCATTGTTAACCAATAAAGTAGAAAATAAAGGAAGGTGAGAGAGATGGCAAAACAGTTGCTTTATGCAGAGGATGCCCGCCGCGCCCTGGAACGGGGGGTTAATAAATTAGCCGATGCCGTGAAAATTACATTGGGTCCCAAGGGCCGCAATGTGGTTTTAGAGAGGAAATACGGGTCCCCGACCATCACCAATGACGGGGTAACCATCGCCAAAGAGATTGAACTGGAAGACCCCTTTGAGAATATGGGGGCGCAGCTGGCCAAGGAAGTGGCGACCAAGACCAATGATATTGCCGGTGACGGTACAACCACCGCTACTTTATTGGCCCAAGCCATGGTTAAAGAGGGTATGAAGAATGTGGCGGCCGGCGCCAATCCGATGATTCTGAAGAAAGGGATTGAAAAGGCTGTCAACACCATCGTCGAAGAGATTAAGAAAGTCAGCAAGCCGGTGGAGAGCAAAGACGATATTTCGCAGGTCGCCTCGATCTCCGCGGATGATGAAGAGATCGGGAAATTGATTGCCGAGGCCATGGATAAAGTCGGTAAAGACGGTGTGATCACCGTTGAAGAGTGGCAGGGAATCGGCACCAACCTGGAGATTGTCGAAGGAATGCAGTTTGACCGGGGTTATATCTCCGCTTACATGATTACCGACTCCGAGAAGATGGAGGCGGTTCTGGATGAGCCCTATATCTTATTGACGGACAAGAAAATCACCCTGGTCAAAGACCTCCTGCCCATCCTGGAAAAGGTGATTCAGAGGGGTAAACCCTTACTTATCGTGGCGGAGGACGTGGAAGGGGAAGCCCTTGCCACCCTGGTCCTTAACAAGCTGCGCGGTGTCTTGAATGTCGTCGCCGTGAAGGCGCCCGGTTTCGGTGACCGGCGGAAGGCGATGCTCTCCGATATGGCGATTGTCACCGGCGGCCAGGTTATCTCCGAGGAAGTCGGTTTGACCCTGGAAAATACCACCCTGGATATGCTGGGAACCGCCCGCCAGGTCCGGGTTTCGAAAGAAGAGACCACCATTGTGGACGGGCATGGCGACAGCCAGGAGATCAAGAACCGGATCGCCCAGATTAAATTGCAGATCGAAGAGACCACTTCCGATTACGACCGGGAAAAACTCCAGGAGCGCCTGGCGAAGCTGGCCGGCGGGGTGGCTGTGATTCAGGTCGGCGCTGCTACCGAAACGGAGATGAAAGAGAAGAAACACCGGATCGAAGACGCCCTCTCTGCGACCAGAGCCGCAGTGGAAGAAGGGGTTGTCCCCGGCGGCGGCGTAACCTTGCTCCAGTTGGCGCCGGTGCTTGAGAAGATTGACGCCGAGGGCGATGTGGCTACCGGCATCCGGATCGTTAAGAAGGCGCTGGAAGAGCCGGTACGGCAGATCGCCAACAACGCGGGTGAGGAAGGCTCGGTTATTGTCGAGAAAGTCCGGGAGATGGAGTTCGGTAAAGGCTTCAATGCCTTGACCGGCGAGTTTGTCAAGATGTTTGAAGCCGGTATTGTCGATCCGGCCAAAGTGACCAGAAGCGCGTTACAGAACGCGGCCAGTATTGCCGCAATGCTGTTGACCACCGAGTGCCTGGTGGCGGATATTCCGGAAAAAGAGAAGAACCAGATGCCCGGCGGTATGCCGCCGATGGACTAAGGATGTATGCTAGCGCGTGCATTTGAAAGAAACTGCCATTTGCCTCAAAGGCAAATGGCAGTTTCTTTATAACCGGTGAGAAAAGTGGGGCAAAAAACCGTGGTTGCCAAAGGATTCCCGTGTTGGTGAAAAAAAGCCGGGAGACCAAAAATTTAACGCCGCCGGGAGAAAGGATTTTCGTGACCATTCCCGAACATATTACTGGAGTGCCGGGAACTACCAGCATTTTACATCTTTTTATTGTAGGCAAAGGTATTCATATTAGAAATATTTATTGCCGACGAATTTAATTAAAAATATTTATAACGGTCTTCGGTGCTTATGAGCTTTATTGGCGAATTCTATCAGTGAAATTTATCAGAAATGTTTTTGATAAAAAATCGTTATATTAGTTGGATCAAGGATACGATAAACAGCCATCTTCGTAATAACGCAGGCGGCTATTTCAAAAGGAGGGGAATCCCTGTGCGGATAGTTTTCCACCATCGTCTCCGGGTTTACCAGGGGCTGATCCTGGCCGCCCTTGTCCTGGGCGGGCTTTTGCTCGGCGGGATTTCTGTTTGGGCGGCGGAGGATGAACCGGAGGATAAACCGGATTATAAACGCGGGTCCTTGATGGCCGGTTATGCCATGGAAGAGGGGGCGGTTTTTGACGGGACTTTCAGATTTAGCCCTTCCTGGCAATTGAACCTCAGCCGGCTGGAGGAGCGCCTCCAATTACGTGCGGCTTATCTACCCGTCCCCAACTTGTCCTTGCAGGCCGGTTATGATTTTACCACCGAGGAATACCTGGCGGGGATGAAATACCGGGGTGTGTTGGGCGAGAATACCGCTTTCTTGGCGGATGCCACTGGTTACTACCGGCAGGAGGTTAACGAATATCTCCTGGACTACCAGTGCGATTTGGAGATTGGGATCGGTAAGGGCCATTTTGTTTTTGCCGGAATAAGGGGTGAATTCATCCCTAATATAGAGCATGACCCGGAGATCTACATTAAGGTCGATTTGAACTGGGATTTCGGCAGGAATTGGCATCTCCGTCTCGAGCCGTTGGTTCTGGTGGAAGGGCGGATTGAACACAAAACCACCCTCAGCCGGAAGTGGGCGAACGGCGTGGAAGCCGGGATCTATTGCAAAAATGAAGAGCTGCGCTGGGATGCCGGGATCTTTATTGAACTGTAACACCGGAAGAAACCGGCCGCCGGAAAACAGGGCCGGGGATGAATGGAACAGGCGAACGGCCTGGTAACCATTTACGGGGGCTGCCGGAAGGCGGCCCTTTTTGATCGTGGGCGGCGTGCTCATTTTCCCGGGGCGGCGGGCATAAAGATGAAAAACAAAGAGGTGCCTGCCAGTTATGGAAGTCTTTCGTTTTCCGGGAAGAACCCGCCGCTTTCTTCTTTTCCTCTTTTTAGGCCTGGCCTTGGCGGCAGCCGGGACCTTTAAGCACCGCAAAGAAATACCGGCCGGATCGGGTTACCGGCGGGTGGAAGGTTATCCTCCCTTGATCTACCTCCCCGACTATACCAGTGGTCCGGCGATCCGTGCCCGGGCCGCCATTTTGGTGGAAGAGGTCAGCGGGATGATCCTCTTTGCCAAAAACGAGCACCAGCGGCGCGCCCCGGCCAGTACCACGAAGATCCTCACGGCCATTGTCGCCTTGGAAAAGGGGAACCTGGAAGATGTGGTTACCGTTAGCCGGCGGGCCGCCCGGACAGGAGGTTCGACCCTGTGGTTGAAGGCGGGCGACCAGCTGACCCTCAAAGAGTTATTGGAAGGGCTCATGCTTTGCTCGGGGAATGATGCGGGCGTTGCCGTGGCGGAACATATCGCCGGGTCGGAGCGGAATTTTGCGCGCATGATGAACAGGAAGGCAAAGGAACTGGGGGCGCTCAACAGCAATTTCCAAAACCCCCATGGGCTGCGGGCGCCCGCCCATTATACCACCGCCTATGATCTGGCCCGCCTTACCTGTTACGCCCTGCGGAATCCGGAGTTTTCCCGGCTGGTAGCGGCGAAGGAAGAGGCGATCGAGTGGTACCGGGGGGAAAAGACAAGGAAGGTCCGGAATACCAACCGGCTGCTCTGGTCGTTTGCCGGGGCGGACGGGGTGAAGACCGGCACCACTTCCGAAGCCGGGTATTGCCTGGTTGCTTCGGCCACCCGGGACGGCCGCCGTTTTATCTCCGTGGTCTTGAACAGCCCGGACCGTTGGGGTGAGTCGGCGCGCCTTCTGGAGTACGGGTTTAACAACTTCACCCTGAAGCTGCTGGCTACCCCGGAAAAACCCGTGGGGAAGATCGAGACGGCAGGCGGGTACCCCCGCGCCGTGGCGGTTTATCCCCGCCGGCGGCTGCTGGTGGTCATCCCCAAGGGCGAGGAGGGATATGCGCAAAGAAGAATCATCCTGCGCCCGGATAAACTCCGGCTGCCGGTAAGACCGGGGACGGTCGCGGGGGAAGTGGCCTTTTTTTTTCGCGGGGAAAAGGTCTGCGGGGTGGATTTAATCGTCCGGGAACGGGTGGATAAAGACTGGTGGTGGCGGAGGTTGTGGAGTGGCCGTGAATGAATGAGGTCTTTCGGGTGCTCACCGTTGCCGCTATCTATATCGGTACGGTGATTGGGGCGGGTTTTGCCTCCGGCCGGGAAATTTGGGAGTTTTTTTCGCAGTACGGGACTGCCGGTACCTGGGGGCTGTTTTACTCCACTTTGCTTTTGGCGGTTTTGGGCGCCAAGGTCATGGAGTGGGGGCGGCGCATTAAGGCCGCTTCTTACCAGGATTTCCTCCACAGCCTGGCCGGGAAGTGGGCGGGCCGCGGCGGGGACCTGATCCTCACGGTCTTTCTCCTCTTTTTGCTCGGAGTGATGCTGGCCGGCTCCGGCGCGCTTACAGTGCAACTGGGGGGAAGATGGGCCTGGGGCTGCTGGGGCACGGCCCTTCTGGCAGTGCTTGTTCTCAGCCGGCGGCTGGAGGGGATTAAAGGGGTCAACCTTGTATTCATCCCCCTGCTCTTTATTGCCGGGATCATCCTTAACCTGAAAACGGCCCCCTCTTCCCCGGCGCAGTTGGTACCGGCGGCGCCGGCTAAAGGTCACTGGCTCCTGGCCGCTTTACAATATACCGCCTATAACCTGGTTTTGGCTTTGCCGGTGCTGGTGACCCTCCACCGCCTGCACGACAATGCCGCCGTTTTGCGGCGGGGCGGGATTCTCGGCGGGGTTTCCCTGGGGGTTTTGGCTTTTCTTTTTCACCGGGTGATGGCAGCGGCCGGCGGCAGCGGGGGCGAACTTCCGCTTTTTGTTTTAACCGCAGACTGGGGCGGCTTGTGGCGGTATGGTTACGCCCTGGTGCTCTGGGGAGAGCTCTTCTCCACCTTGATCGCTCATGGTTACGGTTTGGCCACCAGGATCGGGCCGGCGGAGAGCCGCTACTTTACCCTGAGTGTTGCCGTTCTGATGGTTGTGGCGGTGATCATTGGCCAAGTGGGTTTTGGCCGTCTGATTATGGTTTTATACCCCTTCTTCGGCATGGTCTCCTTCTTTCTTCTTCTGCCCCTCCTGTTAAAACCTCTTCCGGCTCCTCAAAAAAACCCGGGGAGAAAACGGGCCACCCGGGGGTCCCCCATATCCCGGTTCCGGGCGGAAAGCCGGTAGTGAGTTGGCAACTGTCCGGAAACCCGGGTAAAAAGCCGGCGCCAGTGGGCCGGCAGCCCGGGGCGGTGGAGACAAAAGGAAAATAACGGAAAATTTCATATTTTTACAGCGTAAATAGTCGACAAGCACAAAAGGGATTTTTTGGTATAATAAACAGGATAGTACCGGGATGGTACCTATAACGGATAATACTGTAATTAACCGGATAATACCTGTAACAGGAGGGGAGATAATTGGGGTAGGAGCGAAAAAAGCTCTATCCTCGTGGAAAGGCGAATTCACGCCGGAACAAAGGAGACCACACGGACGCGTGCGGGAAACCGGCCGGAAGAGACGGAAAGGGTGGGGCCGGTTATTTTTTGGGCTGGCGGTCGGCGCCTCCCTTGGACAATTGCAGTTACCGCCGGGGTTTTTCCCTTTTGGCCCTGCTTTTTGCGGGGCCTGGCTTAAAAATGGCCTTGGCGGGGGTTTTCTCGTTTTTTTCCTCACCTTCTTTGCGCTTTATTCCTGGTCCGGGCTACCGGTGGAGGAGTTCCCCGGGCGGGCCTTTCTTTATCTCCCGGTCTTGCTTGGCATCTATTGCACCCGGCGGTGGAGGAGGCTTTGGGCTTATTTCCTTGCCTTCCTGTTGCCGGCGGCAATCCTTCTTTTGCTCTGGTTTACCGCTGCCCGGTTCCAGCCGGCGGCCTTCCTTGATCTCCGGAGAGGCCTGGGAGAAGTCGTCCTGTTATATTTATTAATTTATGCGCTGGCGCCGGGGACCGGTTTTCTTTTTTCACCTTGGCCGCGACCAGGGAAGGATAGTAAAGAAGTCCTGCTCTCCCTGGGCGTCTTGGCGGTGGCGGTCTTTTTCTCCTTGGGACAGGCCCCGGCTCCCGGTTCCCGGTTGGATCCATGGCCGGCCCCGGACCTCTTTTTCGCTTTTTTCCTCATTTTTTTAACGGCAAAAAGGTATGGTACAGGAGGGGGGACGGTTGCCGCGGTTGTTTTCGGCGCCGCGGAAGTCATCTGCGGCCGGAATAATCCTTTGCGCCTTTTTTTCCTTAGCGGCAGCGGCATCGCGGCCGGCCTCGGGTATGAACTCCTGAAAAAAAAGTACGGTTTTGTCCTGGGTTTCGTTGTTCATATGGCGCTGGCGGCCGCCAGGTGGTGGGAGGCGCCGGGTCTGGAAGAGTTGCTGCTGTCAGGAGCGGCGGCGGCCGCGGTTTTTCTTGCCTGCCCGGACCGGCTTTGCCGGAAGATCGAAGAGTTGTTGCCGTTGCCGGCCGGGGCCACCGGGAATTCCCGGCAGCAAAAGCGGTTGAAAGAAGTGGTTGTGGAACGCTTGCTGAGCCTGGCCAAGCTATTTGAGCAGATTGCCGGGGCCTTTACCCGGGAGGAAGACGGGAAAGAAGACGAGGGGCAAGAGGAGATCTACGCGTTCGTGGAAAAAATCTCCGAGCAAAGATGCAGGTTTTGCCCTTCATACTCCTCATGCTGGGGCCGGCTTTTCTACTCCACTTACCGGGAGATCTTTGACCTGATCGCCGCCGCCGAGATCACCGGGATGGCCGACCCGGCACAGGTCAAAGGGCGCCTGGCCAAGGATTGCCCGCAAAAGCAGGAGTTGATCATTGCCGTTAATTCCTGGGTCGAGAGGCAACAGGCCGAGCATCTCTGGCGGCGCCGGTATGAAGCTGGACAGGCTTTTCTCGCCGGGCAACTGCGGGAGATCTCCGGGATAATCGCCGGGCTTTCCCGTCATCTTAAACTAAGCGTTGAATTCCGGGCGGAGATCGAAGGGGAACTGCGGGCGGCTTTCCAAAGGATGAACCTGCCGGTCAGGGAGATGATCGTTACCGGGTTGGAGAAGAACCGGGTGGAGATCTTCCTGGAGAAGAAGGCCTGTAGCGGGCAGGAGGAGTGCTACCGGGTAATTGCCCCGCTCATCTCCCAGTTGCTGGGGAGGAGGTTTACGGTCTCCCGGCAGAATTGCCCGGCCGGAACAGGCGGGGAATTTTGCGGTTTTTACCTTCTTCCCCGCCGCTGTTACCGGATTGCCGCGGCGGTGGAAAAAATCCCCCGGGACGGAAATACTTTATCCGGGGACAGCCACAGCATCCTGGAGACGAAGGAAGGGTATGTCTTTGCCATCTTGAGCGACGGGATGGGGGCGGGCCCGGTAGCAGCCCGCCAAAGCAGCACCACCGTTTCCCTCCTGCAGAAATTGCTTGCAACAGGCCTGGAGAAGGATTTTTGCCTGCAATTACTGAACTCCCTTTTGCTCTTGCGCAGCCCGGAAGAGAGTTTCGCCACTTTGGACCTGTTTGTTTTTGACCAGTTCACTGCGGAAACGGAACTGATTAAAATCGGCGCCGCCCCCACTTATATCAAGAGAGGGAAAGAAGTGGATGTGATTAGCTCCACCTCCCTGCCGGTAGGGATCTTGAAAAATGTGGAACCGGAGTATACCAGGTATGAGCTGCGGGAAAACGATGTGGTGGTGATGGTGACCGACGGGGTGACGGATCTGGCGCGCGCCCGTGCGCATAACCGGCAAAAGGAGGACTGGATTTATAAGATCTTGATTCAACTGGACCTTCCCGGGGTTGACTCCCTCTGCCGTTACCTGCTGGAGGCAGCAAAGATTGAGGCCGGGGGGAGTGTGGAAGACGATATGACCATCCTTGTCCTGCAGGTGCTCAGGGAAAACCCGCGGGGCGTAAATCTTCCGTAAATCTCCGGCAAGAGGAGGAAGGAAACTAAACAACGGCGAAAACGTTATAGGAGATAGGAACAGGGGACGCTGGAACGGCTGGAGCCGTTCCGGCAGGATATGGCGGGAAAACGGGTTGGTTGAGGAGAAAAGTCGTGCACGAGCTGGAAAAGAAGGTTTTTGCCACTGTTCAGCAGTACAAAATGGTAAATCCCGGTGAGAAGGTACTGGTTGCGGTTTCGGGAGGGGTCGATTCGGTGACCCTTCTCTTTGTCCTGCGCCGGTTGCCGCTGTCCCTGCGCCTCCATGTCTTCCACCTCAACCACGGCCTGCGCCCGGAGGCGGAGGCCGAAAAAGAGTTGGTGGTAAAGGTCTGTGGCGAATGGGGCCTACCCTGCCGGGTGGAAGAGATCCAGCTGGAAAAAAGGGCGCGCGGCGCCTCTCTGCAGGAACGGGCACGGCGGGAAAGATACCGGCTGCTGGCGGAGGCGGCGCAAGCGACCGGCGCCACCAAAATTGCCCTGGGACACCAGGCCGATGACCAGGTGGAAACGGTTTTAATGCGTTTTTTGACCGGCGCAGGGCCGGAAGGGCTTTCCGGGATCCCGCCGGTTCGCGGTCCGTATATCCGTCCCTTGCTCGCTGTAAGCAGGGAGGAGATCCTGGCCTACGCCCGGGAGCATTCCCTGCCGTGGCTGGAGGATGCCTCCAACCGGGAGACTGACTATTTTCGTAACCGGATCCGCCATTGCCTGCTGCCGCTCCTGCTAAGGGAGTACCAGCCCGGCCTGGCAAAACGGTTGCAGGAAACCGCGGTGATCTTCCGGGAATGGGAGGAGTATACCGGCGCGCTGGTGGAAAAGACCTTAAAAGACTGGGGGGTTGATCCGGAGGCCGGGTTTTGCCGCATCCCGGTAAAGTCGTGGCTTTCTTTGGCGCCGGCCTTGCGCCGGGCGGTTTTTCGCCGGCTCTTTTTTTCCCTCGTCCAGAGGCGCCGGGGGGCGCTTTTTGCCGGTGAGGCCGGGGCCGGCGGTACCCGGTTGGAATTTAAGCATTCCGAGGCCTTCCTGCACCTGCTGGCCGGGGAGAACGGGAAAAGAATCAGTCTCCCCGGGGGTATGGAATGCCGGAAAGAGAACGATCTCGTAGTGCTGGGCCCCAGGGAGGAACGGGAGGAGATTGCCCCGTTCCGGCAGTGCCTCACCGTGCCCGGGGAGACCGTTTTAGAGGGAGGGCGGGGAGTGGTAAAAGCAGTCTGGGTTACCCCGGAAGCACTTCCCGCCGATTGGGGAGAAGTCCGCTCAGGGGAGGTCTTCCTTGACGGGCAGGAGATCGTCTTTCCCCTCTATATGCGGACCCGGAAGCCGGGTGACCGCTTTTACCCGTTGGGGCTGGGGGGAAGCAAAAAACTGAAGGATTTTTTTGGCGACCGGAAAATCCCCCGGCGGGAGCGGGATAAGGTTCTCCTGCTGGTCGACGGGGAAGACCGTATTCTTTGGGTTGCCGGCTGCCAACCGGATGCACGGGCCCGGATTACCAGAGAAACCCGGAGGATTCTGCATCTTACTTTTTTCCCCCGTGCCGGGGAGGGTTTTTTTTATTGTGGAAATAACCCGCCTGTGATATAATATGAGCTATGGCTTTTTTAGCCTCGAGAGGAGGTTTGTGATTGCGCTTTTTTAGGGAATTGACCTTTTACCTGTTTCTCGCTATCATCGCCCTTTTTGTCCTCAGGCATTTTTTTGCCGATAACCAGTCACCGCAGAATCTTACGTGGGATGAGTTTTTGGCCAAGGTTGAAGCAGACGAGATCGTAGAGGTGGATATTTACAGCGACGGGCAGATTGAAGGCAAATTCAGGCCGGTAAAAGGCGGCGAACCCCTTCCCTTTGTCTCCCGGGGACCCAGCCCCTCCCTGGCTTCCGATGTTTACGAAGGGCCTTTGGGACGGGCCGGGGTGCCCAGGGAATATAAACAAAAGACCGAACCATGGTGGGCTGTGCTCCTGCCCAGCCTTTTGCCGATCCTTATTCTGCTGGGTTTTTGGTTTTTCATTGTCAACCAGATGCAAAGCTCGGGGAGTAAAGCCATGGCTTTCGGGAAGAGCCGGGCCCGGCTGTACACGGAGGAGAAAGCCAAAGTCACCTTTGACGATGTGGCCGGGGCGGAAGAAGCCAAGGACGAACTCGTGGAGATTGTCGAATTCCTCCAGCAGCCCAGGCGTTTTACGGAACTGGGGGCCAAAATCCCCAAGGGGATCCTATTGGTCGGCCCGCCCGGTACAGGCAAGACCTTGCTGGCTAAGGCCGTGGCCGGCGAGGCCGGCGTGCCCTTCTTCAGCATCAGCGGTTCCGATTTTGTCGAGATGTTTGTGGGCGTGGGCGCCTCCCGCGTCCGGGACCTCTTTGAGACGGCCCGGAAAAACGCGCCTTGTATCGTCTTTATCGATGAGATTGACGCCGTGGGGCGGCAACGCGGAGCCGGTCTTGGCGGTGGGCATGACGAAAGGGAACAGACCTTGAACCAGCTTTTGGTGGCGATGGACGGTTTTGAGCCGAATTCCGGGATCATTGTCCTGGCAGCCACGAACCGCCCGGATGTTCTGGACCCGGCTTTGCTCCGGCCCGGCCGTTTCGACCGGCAGGTGGTACTGGATATCCCGGATATCAAGGGCCGGGAGGAGATCCTGAAGGTCCACGCCAAGGGGAAACCGCTGGCCCAGGATGTGAACCTGAAGGTGCTGGCCAGGAGGACCCCCGGGTTCACCGGGGCGGATCTGGCCAACACCCTGAACGAAGCGGCCCTTTTGGCGGCCAGGAAGAACCAGCGGGTCATCCTGATGGCCGATTGCGAAGAGGCCATTGAGCGGGTAATGGCCGGCCCGGAACGGAAAAGCCGGGTCATGAGCGAAAAAGAGCGGCAATTAACGGCTTATCATGAAGCGGGACATGCCCTGGTCGGGCATTATCTCCCCACGGTGGACCCGATCCACAAGGTCTCGATCATCCCCCGCGGCCAGGCCGGCGGGTATACCCTGGCCTTGCCGGAAGAAGACAAGCGTTACGCCACGCGGACGGAACTCCTGGAAGATGTGGTCTTTCTCCTGGGAGGCCGGGCCGCGGAAGCAGTGGCGCTGGGGGAGATTAGCACCGGCGCCCGGAGTGATCTGGAACGCGCAACCAAGCTGGTGCGGAAGATGATTACGGAATACGGGATGAGTGACAAACTGGGGCCGATGACTTTCGGTCACGGCCCGGCGGAACAGGTCTTTTTAGGCCGGGATATCTCCCGTGACCGGAACTACAGCGAAGAGGTGGCGGCCAGTATTGATCAGGAAATGAAGAGGATAATCACGGACGCCTATAACCGGGCGGAAGAGATTATCCGTACCTACCGGGAGCAACTGGACGCCATCGTCGAGGCGCTTCTGGAGAAGGAGACCCTGGAAGCGGCCGACTTTGAACGCCTTATGGCTTCCGGGGAGCAAGGTTCCGGGGAGGAGAAACCGGAAACACCGCAGGAGGTTGAAGCGTAAACAGTTAGACTTCCCCTGCCGGGCAGGGGGATGAACGACTACCGGGACAGGAGGTAAAGAAGGTGGAACCGTTGATGGGCGGGGCACTTACGGAGAGGCCGGTATGGGAGAGGCCGCTTATGGGTGCGTATGCCCGGAAGCGTTCTTCTTTCTTTCAAAAGCTGGTTTTATGGACAAACGCCATTCTCCTCCTGCTTTTGGTGGTGATTTATGCCCGCCTGCAAACCGCCGGCAGGATTTTGGAAGAACCCTTGAATATTCTGGTATTGGGCTTTGACGAGAGGACCACCGGGGAAAGCGGGGTCCCATCGCAACGGACCGATACCATTTTTTTTGTTGCCTGGCGGCCACAGCTAGAGAAAGCCGGCATTTTTTCGGTTCCCCGGGACAGCCTGGTGGAGTTGGCCGGTTTTGGCACGCAGCGTATTAACATGGCTTACGCCTACGGGGGATACCCGTTGACCAGGGAGACCGTGGAAAACCTCCTGGGCTTGCCGGTCCACCGGTATGTGGGGGTGGATTTCGCCGCCTTTAAAGAACTGGTGGATTTGGTGGGCGGGGTGGAAATAGATGTGGACAAAAGGATGCTCTATACGGACAAGAGCGCCGGCCTGTACATCGATTTGCAGCCCGGCCGGCAGCGGCTGGACGGGGAAAAAGCCTTGCAATATGTGAGATACCGCCGGGATCCGCTGGGGGATATCACCCGCGTCCGCCGCCAGCAACTCTTCCTTTCCGCACTGGCGGGAGAGTTAAAAAAGGGGGTAACCCCGGGACGGCTCTTCTCAGCTATCCGTATCAGCCGGAAATACCTGCAGACGGATCTGACCGCCGGCGAAATCTTCGCCCTTTATTATCTCTTTACCCGCCTTGACCTGGGGAAAAATCTGTCCTTTACCACCTTGCCCGGGGAATTTTACGAGTCGTACTGGCGGTTACATGAGCGGGAAGTTGCGCGGGTGCTTGCACCCTTTGCCATGACCGGCGCCGGAACGGAGCTTGACAGAGAGGAGTGATGACCGGTGCGGATTGACTTGGCTTTTGCGACCGGCGAAAGAGACCCGGCGGAGTTTGCCGGGAAGACGGTGGTGGTGATTGATGTCCTCCGGGCATCCAGTACAATCCTGACCGCCCTGGCCAACGGCTGCCCGGAGGTTATCCCTGTGGCCGAACCCAAGGAGGCCTTTGCTTTGGCTGAGAAATACGGGCGGGACCAGGTATTGCTCGGCGGCGAGCGGGAAGCCCGGAAGATCCGCGGCTTTGATCTGGGGAATTCCCCTGATGAATACGGCAAAGAGGTAGTGGCCGGGAAGAAGCTGATCTTTACCACAACCAACGGGGCAAAGGCTTTTTTGGAAGCGGCCGGCGCCGCCGAGATCCTGGTCGGAGCCTTTCTCAACATAAGCCGGGTCTGTTCCTACTTAAAAAAAGAGGAGAGAGAGATCTTTCTCTTTTGTGCGGGGAGAAAAGGGCGCCTGGCCCTGGAGGACTTGTTTTGCGCGGGGATGATCATTGATAACCTGATCTTTGCGGCTAAAGACGAATCCGTGGTGGAACTGACGGATCCGGCCCGGGCCGGGATGCTTGCCTACAGGCAGATAGCGGGGATGGGTCCGGTGGTGGTGGCTCTGACCCAGACGGATCATGGCCGTTATCTTGCGTCTTTAGGGATGGCTAGTGATCTCCGTTACTGCGGGCAGGTGGATCTCCTCCCTGTTCTGGCCAGGTTGGAGGCGGGCGGGATCATTTTGGCTGCGGAAGAGGATTAGCCTTTGCTTTCCTCCGGTTCGGAATAGACGATAATGCGGTTGCGGCCGGCTCTCTTGGCGCTGTAAAGCGCTTCGTCGGCCTTGATAAACATCTCGTCGGTGTTTTTGGCGTGTTTGGGGATGCAGGCGATCCCCCCGCTGATGGTCAGGGAGAAGGTTTTCCCGTCGCCGCTGGTAAAGGTGGTCTCGGCAATCTGTTTACGGATCTCATCCGCGACCTGTTTCAAGCGGGGAGTTTGACAGCGGCAGCACCTGACGGAACAGGTGGCAAGGAGGATAAACTCTTCGCCGCCGAAACGCCCGGCGAGCCAGCCCTCCCCGGTTTCGGCATGTTTCCGGAGGATGGCGGCGACCTTCTTCAAAACCAGATCGCCGGTGACATGGCCGTATTTATCATTAACCTGTTTAAAATGGTCAAGATCAAAAATGATGCAGCCGAGGGCCAGTCCGGACCCGTATTTCTCCTCCTGTTTGGCCAGGTATTGATTGAGGTAATAACGGTTGTAGAGGCCGGTCAGCGGGTCGTGCCAGGCAAGTTCCTGGGTTTTTTGGTGCAGGAGGATATTCTCCAGGGCCAGGCTGAGTTGGTTGGCGATAAGCTGCAAGAATTCCAACTGGTCCCGGTTGAAGGCTCCCTCTTGCGAATGGGCGACGAGCAGGAGGCCGATCTCCTCTTCTTTGGTGAAAAGCGGGATCATGAAGAAGGATTTTATCCCCAGCATGTTCCAGAGGGCGAGTTCCTCTGTGGAAGCCTCCCTCTCATAACTGGGTTTCTTTTCTTCCAAAACCCGGTAAGTGGGGCTTGCCGGGTCTTCGAGGAGCCGGATGAGGGCGGAAGGGTCTTTGGTGCCCGAGACCGCCAGGAGTTGTAAAGCGCGGCTGCCCGGTTTCTCCGCCTCCTGGTCCTCTCTTAAGCCCAGGATCGCACAGACGGAACTGCCGGAAACCCCTTGGATGATATCGGTGATCTTCTCCAACAATTTCGGGTCCTGCATCTCGTCGAGGAGGTATTGCTGGATCAGGCTCAGCGTATAAGAGGCGGCATATTTTTCTTCCAGGGCGGCATTGACTTCGTATAACTGCTTCAGGTTACGTTCTTTCTCATGGAGCAGTTGTTCCAAGTTTTGAATGAGATCTTCCGCCTGCCGGGAGCGGAGAAGCGTCGTGTAATAGGCGAGAATTATGAAGAGCAGCGAGAGGAAGAACCCTACTCCCTGCAGTATATATAGATGTAAAAGGCCCGCTTGCCGGTAGGAGGCGGTACCTTGTGGCCAAAGGATGATAATATTGACCAGAAAAGCCACTGAGGAGAAGATGGTGGTTAACTGTAACTCCTTGTGGCTTAATCCGCCAATTGAATCGAAGATTAAGAGAATATAGAGGGAAAAAAGGAAATTAAGGGGGAAATGTCCCAGGTTGTACATGGCGAAGACCAACGAAACGTTGAGGAGGATAAAAAACCATAAAAAACGGTGGAAATAAATGATCTTACGGCGTAAGAGTATTTCCTTAAGGAGAACGGTTAGAAAAATATAGGCAAATACCACGGCAAACTGGCGGAAATGTGCCGGTTGGTATCTTTTTACAATCAAAGAGGCAACGGCCAGCACGAGAATAAGGAGCCATTGCATATTCAAGGAGGTTCGCCACCGGTTGTATAACCTCCGTTTACGAGTGAAGGAGTTGGTTGTTGACACTTCGTCACCTTCCTCCAATGCGGGTAAACGGTTTCCTATAATTAAAATCGGTAAAAACCCTCATCATCTTTATCTTTAATATTTATCTATTTATTCCATATATTCTTTATATTATCTTTTATCTTCACCGGGGGAGACCTGTACAACCCTGCCTCCCAATGCCGCCCCGGTATGCGCAACCGCGCGCCGGTGTTAGCGGGCGGCAAGAAAATTGCCAATTGATAAAATTATATCATAAAGAACGGAGGTGTAAAGGGTGGGGCTGAAAATCACCGCCGCCAAGATTGGAGGGAACGGGAGAAGACTCTGCCTGGCCCGGAACGAAAAGGGCGAAAAGTACCTCCTGGAAGCCCTGGAGCTTGCCATTTCCCCAAAGGAACGCTTTTTCCTGGAGTTCCTGCATGACCTGCGGGAGATGATCCGGCGATTACCGGCGTCCCCTGGCGGCAGCCTCCTGACCTACCTGGGGGTGGAGAGGGTTGGTGAAGATTACTACCTGGTCCTCCCCTTCCAGCGGGAAGTATGGGAATACTGGCCCCGGTTGGGGGCGGCTGATCTTACCCTGAAAGAGGTGGTTGGGGCCGGGGAGGCAATGGGCGAAGCCCTGCGTTTCTTCGGGGAACAGGGCGAGTATCCCCAGGGGTTCTTTTATATGGATCTGATCCCCCTGGGCGCGGGAAAAACCTGTGTCCTTGACCCCCGTGTCCAGGCTATGCTCGCCCCTTACCGGGAAGGAGAAGAGTTGCGGGAGGCTTTTCTGCCCCCGGAGATTATCGAGGATGCCCAGTGGGATGAGAAGGCCAACTTGTATACCATCGGCCTCACCATGTATTATTTGGCGACCGGGGTTTATCCCTTTCCTTTGGAACGGAAAGAAGAGACCGCTGCCGCAATTTTAAAGGAAGAGCCGTTGGACCCCAGGTATCACCAACCGGAGATCGGGGGCGCATTCGCGGTTTTACTCCAGAGGCTTCTGGGCAAGGTTCCGGCGGAACGCCCGGGTTTGCAGGAGTTTCTCGACGGGCTCCGCGAATTATACCACCAGGACCGGTTTTTGGCCACGGCCACGGAGAAAGAGCATTTTGCCGGCGAGGGGGAGCGGGCGCGGCGCCGGTTGGAGCAAAAAAGGAGGGCCTACCGGTGGTGGGCGAGGGCAAAGTGGCCGGTCCTCATCCTCCTCCCGGCTCTAGTCCTTTTTTACCTCCTTTCTAAGCCTGGGTATGAGGAGGTGGTCACCCCGGAGACCACCCCGGAAGAGGTGGTTGCCTATTTTTACCAGGGCCTGGCTGATATTGACCATGTGCTAATGGAGCAGACGGTGACCGGCGAGGCCGGGAAGGAATATATCAATTTAACCGTCACGTTGCATGTAATCTCCAAGACCCGGATGCTCTATGAGGGTGTGCGTTTCCCCTTCATTGTCCTGGAGAATCTCCGCATCGAACCGGAAGAAGACTCGCCGGCGGAGCGCCCGTCCTTCCGGAGCAGTTTCCGCCTGAAGTATGTCAGCGGGGAAGAGTATACGGTCCAGGAGCGGGAGGAACGCCTTGTTTTGGAACGGGTTAAGCATGGGTGGAAAAAGTATAAATGGCAAATAGTCGAGGTGCAAACGGAGATCCTGTCGGAAGGGACGGAACCGGTGGTTATGAACCCGGCCCGTTAACACCCCCGGGTTTGCCGGGAGAGGCGCGCGGGGATGATAGAAACGAACAAGAGGAGGAGTAAGGTAATTATGATGCAGGATTTAGCAGAGATCCTTTTTTCGGCGGAGGAGATTGCCGCGCGGGTAAAAGAACTGGGCAACCAAATCAATAAGGATTATGAAGGCAAAGAATTGATCGTGGTCGGCGTCTTAAAAGGGTCGCTGATGTTCATGGCGGACCTGATCCGGGAGATAAAGGTACCCCTGCGCTATGATTTGATCGCCGTCTCCAGCTACGGGGCTTCCACCAGTTCCTCGGGGATTGTCCGGATTATCAAAGATATAGATGTCAGTATCCAAAATGAACATGTGTTGATCATTGAAGATATCGTTGATACCGGGTTGACCCTTAGATACCTAATTACCACCTTGTCCTCGCGCCAGCCGGCGAGTTTAAAATCCTGTGTCCTGCTGGATAAGCCTTCGCGCCGGAAAACCGAGATTGCCCCGGATTACAGCGGTTTTGTCATCCCCGACAAGTTTGTTGTCGGGTATGGCTTGGACTATGCCCAGCGTTACCGGCAATTACCCATGATTGCCGCGCTAAAGCCGGAGGTTTACAGCACTGAGAAGAACAGCGGAAAAGAGGAGAACTAAAAGGGGAAGATGCTGTTAACGGAAGAAAGGAAGGCGGACCGCCTGGCGCGCCCCTGTCCTTGAATGAGAAATGAAAGAAAGAGAAGGGTAAGAAGGTGCAGAAGATGACGGGTATAGATACCATCGTTGTTCTTGATCTTGATTCGCAAGCCAGCCGGCTTTTGGCCCGGCGGGTCCGGGAGGCAAAGGTTTTCAGTGAGATTTTGCCTGCAGGTACCCGGCCGGAGAAACTGAAGGCGCTAGCCCCCCGCGGGATAATCCTTCCCGGAGGGCCGGGGAGCGCCGGGCCCGCCGCCTCCCGGTGCCATCCGGGCATATTTCACCTGGGCATCCCGGTCCTGGCCATTGGCGCCGGCATGGGGCTTTTGGCACGGGAGTTCGGCGGGGAGGTTACGGGAAACGCCGCTTGGGAAGAAGGCGTGTCTACGCACGCTCCGGAGAACACTTCCATGTCTGCGCAGGCTTCAGAGGACGCGCCTGCAGAGAACAGGGAGAACTTGGAGATCATAAAGGAAAAACCGCTTTTTTTCCGGTTGCCCGCAGGGGTTGAGGTGTGGATGAGCCGGGGCGACCGGGTAAAAACGGCGCCGCCGGGTTTTGCGGTGCTGGCGGCAACCGTCAATACGCCCGTAGCCGCGGTCGGCGATGACGAGCGCCGCCTTTACGGGCTGCAGTTTCATCCAGGGGTCTTCCGGACCCCGGCCGGGTTTACGGTTTTAGAGAATTTCCTTTCCGGCCCCTGTGACTGCCGGCCTTCCTGGACTCCCGGATCGTTCATCGAGCGGACAATCGCCGGGATCAAAGAGGAGGTTGGCAACGGCCGGGTTCTCTGTGCTTTAAGCGGCGGGGTGGATTCGGCGGTGGCAGCGGTCCTTGCCCACCGGGCGATTGGTCCCCAATTGACCTGTGTCTTTGTGGACCATGGTTTGCTGCGCAAAGGCGAAGCCGGGGAAGTGCAGAAGATCTTTGCGGAGCAGTTCCATTTGAATTTGGTCGCGGTCGACGCAGCGGAACGGTTTTTGGGCCGGCTGCGGGGGGTGGTCGACCCGGAAGAAAAACGCCGGGTGGTCGGGGAAGAGTTTATCCGGGTTTTTGAGGAGGAAGCACGGAAACTGGGGAAGATCGATTTCCTGCTCCAAGGGACCCTTTACCCGGACGTCATTGAAAGCATGACGGAAGACGGCCAGACAGTCAAGGTCAAAAGCCACCATAATGTCGGCGGCCTGCCGGCGGATCTCCAGTTTAAGCTTTTGGAGCCGTTGCGCCTGCTCTTTAAGGACGAGGTGCGGGTGGTCGGCGAAGAATTGGGCATCCCGGAAGAGGTGGTCTGGAGGCAACCTTTCCCCGGACCGGGTTTGGCTGTACGGGTAATTGGCGAGGTCACCCCGGAAAGGCTGACCTTGCTGCGGGAGGCGGACAGCATTGTCAATCAGGAGATTGCCGTCGCCGGCTGGTCCCGGAAGCTTTGGCAGTCCTTTGCCATCTTGACCGGAGAAAAAAGCACCGGGGTGACGGACGGCCAGCGGACCTACGAGTCGGCCCTGGTCCTGAGAGCGGTGACCAGCGAGGATGCGATGACCGCCGATTGGGCCCGCTTGCCCTATGAGCTTTTGGACCGGATCTCCCGCCGGGTCATTGCCGAAGTTCCCGGGATCAACCGGGTTGTTTACGACATAACCGCCAAACCCCCGGGGACCATCGAGTGGGAATGATTGGCCCCGGAAAGCAGTGGTTGCCTCCGGGGAAGGAATGATTGGCCCCGGGAAGGGTATGTTTCTTTCCTCCTTGGGTACAATAGTACAAACAGCAGGTAACTGGTGAAGGAGGAAGGAAGATGGCCCGGAAAAAAATGGCGGAAGTAGCAGAAGGAATTTATCTGGAACCGGTACCGGTGACCCTTGGCGACGAGATCCGCATCAAATACAAGGGAATGCTCAGCAAAACCGGGAGTGGCAAGATCTATCTTCATGCCGGGTTTGGTTACGGGGAATGGTCGAACGTCCAGACCATCCCCATGCGCAAAACCCGGGACGGGGCTTGGTCGGCACGGATTAAGGTTACAGATGACTCCCGGTTAAATTTTTGTTTTCGCGACGAGGCCAACAATTGGGATAATAATACCGGGCGCAACTGGTCGTATGAGATTCATAACGGGTCATTACCGGAACTGGGGGAGCAGATTTAGTTTACATAGTTTTAACGATAGGGAGGAGTTTCTAAAATTTTGTTGAAAATAATAAGAATAGTAAGTAAAGAAATAAGTGCGTAGTTCGCGTGGAGATAGAATCAGGAAAGTCATGCGAAGGAGGGGGGGAAATGGCCAGAATTCTGGTTATCGACGATTCCCCGCTCTTCCGGTTGGTTCTCAGAGAGATTTTGACCAAACATGGTAATGAAGTCTATGAAGCAGGCACGGTTGAAGAAGGGTTGCGGCTTTTCCGGGAGACCTCTCCTGACCTTGTTTTTAAGGATTTGATTATGGAAGACAGCAATCCTTTGGAAGTGATTAAAGACCTGATGCGGTATAGCCCCACGGCTAAAATTGTCATTTGCAGCACAGAAGGGCAGAAAAACCTGATCTACCAGGCGATCAGGGCGGGGGCCATGGATTTTTTAATCAAGCCCTTTAACTCCAATGAGGTGACAATGACCGTCGAGCGCCTGTTGGCTAAATAACCGCCAGAAATTCACTGGAGGAGTTTACAAAGAAACAGGAAATTCAGATACCGGCAGAGATTTTCCATAAGACGCAGCAATAAAGGGGGTTTTTCGATGAAGAAGAGTTCTGCCAGGTATCTAGTTTTATTTTTCCCTATTGTTCTCGGTGTTTTTCTGCTGGCCCCGGTAACCGGCTCCCAGGGGGAAGAAGGGTTCTACCCGGCTTTACCCGGCCGGTTTTTTTTGGTTGATGCCAACGACAACCAACTCCCGGATCATTTAGGCTTTACGGTTCTGGTGAAAGGGAATTATGCCGGGGAGAAGTTCTGGCTTTGCGGGGAGTTGCAGGCGCTGGTGGGGGATGAGTGGCAGACCCTGGCCTATACCGCCCAGGAGTTTGACTGGGCGGGGACGCCGGTGGAGGCGAGTATCTATTTTTACGGGGGAGAGATCCGCCGTTTGCAGCAGGATGGTCCTTTCCGCCTTTTGCTGCAGTTGAAGGGGGTCGATGTGAACAGGCAGGAGTTTGCCGGGTTCACCCCGTCCTACCGGCATGATCTCTTTGAAAAAGCGGATCTGGTTTTGACCGGCGGGGGAACGCAGAAGACCAGTGAGGTGCTGAAGCTGGTGGAGGATTGGGCGAAAAGAAGCCGGTTGACCCTGGGGGCGTTGGAAGAGATCACTTTTACCTTTGACCGGTGGCGGCTGGATTTTAAGGGGACGCGCAAGGAGCCGCCCCGGCGGGTCTGGGTGGATCCCACCGGGGAGATCAGTTGCGCCGCGCGGGTACGGGCGCGGGGGTGATAGATACAGTTACCGGTGGGCGTCGGGAACGGGAATTGGTCAGGGGTTGCCAGGGCCGGTTCTTCAGGGTGCGGGAAAACCGGCGGAACCGGCGCGTGTAGGGGCGCGGGCGGTCCGGGCAGGAGATCCGGGAGTAGATGCGAATATCTTGAGGGAGAGGTGGTGCCTAATGGATCTTTTCCGGGCTGCCGGGGAAAGGCAAAGAAAAAAAGAGGCGCCGCTGGCGGACCGCATGCGCCCGAAGACCCTCGATGAGTTTGCCGGTCAGGAAGAAATCTTGGGGCCGGGCAAGCCGTTACGCCGGATGATTGAGGCCGACCGCTTGGGCTCAATGATCCTCTTCGGGCCGCCGGGAACCGGGAAGACTTCATTGGCCCTGTTGATCGCCGGGTACACGCAGGCCCGGTTTGAACGGTTAAATGCGGTAACCGCCGGGGTGGCGGAGGTCCGGAAGTTGATCCAGGAAGCCGGGGAGAGGCTGGCCCTTTACGGCCAGAAGACCGTGGTTTTCCTGGATGAGATCCACCGGTTCAACAAGGCGCAGCAGGATGCCTTGCTGCCAGCGGTGGAGGACGGGACAATTTTACTGATCGGCGCGACCACCGAAAACCCTTATTACGAATTGAACGCCCCTTTGCTTTCCAGGTGCCGCCTTTTTCGCTTGTCACCGTTGAAGAGAGCGGATGTGGAGGCGATTCTCCGGCGGGCCCTGGCCGACCGGGAAAACGGGCTGGGCGAGTATAAAGTGGAATTGACCGCCGGCGCCATGGAGCACCTGCTGGATGTGGCGGGCGGTGACGCCCGTACGGCCCTGAACGGCCTGGAACTGGCGGTTTTGAGCACTGGACCGGCGGATGATGGCATACGGTATATTACCCCGGAGATCATCGAAGAATCGGTGCAGCAAAAGATTGTCCGGTATGACAAGAACGGGGATGAGCATTACAATACGGTGTCCGCCTTTATCAAGTCATTGCGCGGTTCGGACCCGGACGCCGCCCTCTTTTACCTGGCCCGGATGTTGGCGGCCGGTGAAGACCCGCGGTTTATCGCCAGGAGAATGATTATTGCCGCTGCCGAGGATGTGGGGAACGCCGATCCCCAGGCGCTGGTGGTGGCGGTTGCGGCCGCCCAGGCCTTGGAGATGGTGGGGCTGCCGGAAGGGCGGATCCCCCTGGCCCAGGCCGCGGTGTATCTGGCCACAGCGCCCAAGTCAAACGCGGCCTATTTGGGGATTGACCGGGCAATGGCTGATGTGGAAAGTAAAGACACGGGGGAGATCCCTTTGCACCTGCGGGACGCTTCCCATCCGGGGACAAAGGTCATGGGCCACGGCAAGGGCTACCTTTACCCCCATGACTACCCCGGACACTATGTGCGCCAGCAGTACCTTCCCGACCCGGTGAAGGACCGGGTTTATTACCAGCCCAGCGACCAGGGGTATGAAATGGAGATCCGCAAACGCCTGGAGGAACGGGAGAAAGATAATTGATTTAGCTCTGGAAGTAATGTATAATTTATTATATTTTCCTCATATTTTTTACGTTTTTACCGGGGGTGGTCTGGTTGAAGAGTTTAAAAGGCCGGGATTTCCTTTGCTTAAAGGATTTTACCCCGGAGGAATTATGGTCGCTGCTGAAAACCGCCGCGTATTTGAAGACCGGTTCTTACCTCAACCAGCAACAGGAGATCTTGGCCGGGAAGACTCTGGGGATGGTTTTTGCCAAAAACTCCACCAGGACCCGGGTCTCGTTTGAGGTGGCCATGTGGCAATTGGGCGGCCACGCCCTCTTTCTGAACGCCCAGGACCTGCAGTTGGGCCGGGGTGAGACCATTGCCGATACCGCACGGGTCTTCAGCCGCTACCTGGACGGGATTATGATCCGTACGTATGCCCATGAGGACGTGGTTGAATTGGCCCGCTACGCCGATATCCCGGTGATTAACGGCCTGACGGACTGGGTCCATCCCTGCCAGGCCCTGGCGGATATTTTCACCCTCTACGAGAAGAAGGGGCGGGTGGCCGGTTTAAAACTGGCCTATGTCGGAGATGGTAACAATGTCGCCCATTCCCTCTTATACGGCGGGGCCTTATTCGGGATGAAAGTTTTCGTGGCAACGCCCCCGGCTTACCGGCCGTCGCCGGCGGTGGTGGAAGAGGCAACGGCCATTGCCCGGGAGACCGGCGGGACGGTGGCGGTGGTCGACGACCCGCGGGAGGCGGTGCGTGGCGCCGATGCGGTCTATACCGATGTCTGGGTCTCCATGGGGCAGGAGGCGGAGCGGGAGGAGCGCCTGGCGGTTTTCCGGCCGTATCAGGTGAATGCCGGATTGATGGCGCTGGCGGATGAACGGGCGGTGGTCCTCCACTGCCTGCCGGCCCATAAGGGCGAGGAGGTTACAGAGGAGGTCTTTGAGGGTCCGCAATCGGTCGTTTTCGACCAGGCGGAGAACCGGCTCCATGTGCAAAAGGCGATCCTGGCGATGCTACTCTGATGAAAACCGGCATTTCGTGTTTGGAGAAAAAGCGGCGGGGGTGTTAAACCATGCTGGAAGTTGAAGGGTTGACAGTTAAAGCCGGGGACCGGATTATCCTGGAGGATATCTCCTTCACCATCGCCCCCGGGGAGGTCCATATCCTTTTGGGGCCGAACGGTTCCGGAAAAAGTACACTCCTCCGGGCGATCATGGGTATGGGGGACCAGGAGATTGTCGCCGGGAAAATCATCTACAACGGGGAGGATATTACCAGGCTCACCGTGGATGAACGGGCCCGGCTGGGCTTGGGAATAGCCGTTCAACACTCGCCGGCCCTGCCGGAGGTGCGACTGCGGGATTTAGCCGGTTTGCTGGCAGAGAGGTACGGGACCAGCTGGCGCAGCCCGGCGCAGGCCCTGAATTGTGATTATCTTTTGGACCGGGGCTTGAACGAGAATTTTTCCGGCGGGGAGAGTAAACGGGCCGAGCTCCTGCAGCTGATGATCCAGAATCCCCGGTTGTTACTGGTGGACGAGCCCGAATCCGGGGTGGATCTGGAGAATATCGCCGTGGTGGGGGAGGCCCTCAACAAGCTTTTAAAGGGAGAGAGGATTAAGCAGCGGGCAAAGTCCGGGTTGATTATCACCCATACCGGCTATATCCTTAACTATGTCAATGCCGACAGGGGTTATGTCATGCTTAACGGGCGGTTGGTCTGTGAAGGCAATCCCAGGGATCTCTTTGAGGTAATTAACGAACGCGGCTTTGAGGGGTGTTTGGAATGCGCAACCTGCAAGCGTATTTAAAGGAGTTAAAAGAGAGGGCCGAAAAAGCGCTGACCGTTCCGGCAGCTTTTGGGCCGGACTTTGATCCCGCCCTTTACCTGAAAGAGGAGACGGACGCCGCTGCCATTGACGGGGACTTCTCCCGGCGGATGAAGGAAGCGATGCTCCTCTCCGGGTTTGACCCGGAGGAGCGGGACCGGGCCGGCTCCTTTATGCAACAGAACGATGCCGTCCTTTATGAAGAGGTGGCCCGGGCCTATAAGGGCCAGGTGGAGATTATGGCGATTGAAAAGGCCCTGGAGAAATATGATTGGCTTTGGGACTATTGGTGGCGGGCGGTTCCGGTTGATCAGGACAAGTACACGGCCTACGCGGCGTTGTACCAGAAAGGCGGTTACTTCATCCGGATTCTGCCCGGGGCCCAAATCGACCAGCCGATCCAGTCCTGCCTTTTACAGTCGGAGAATGAAAGCAGCCAGCGGGTGCATAACATCATCATCGCCGAGGAGGGCTCCCGGGCCGAGATTATCAGCGGTTGTACCACTGTGCCGCAGGTGGAGACCGGCATGCACCTGGGAATCTCCGAATTCTACGTCAAAAAAGGGGCTTTTCTCTCATTTACCATGATCCATAACTGGGCGGAAGAGTTCCATGTCCGCCCGCGGTCCGCGGCGATTATTGAAGATGACGCCACGTTTATCAATAACTATCTCCTGCTAAAGCCCGTCCGCTCGTTGCAGAGTAACCCCCGGGCGATCCTGCAGGGGAAAGGGGCCAGGACCCGGTTTAACAGCATTGTTTACGGGCAGGAAGATACCGTCCTTGACCTGGGAACGGTCTTGGAGTTACACGGGGAGAATACCCGGGGCGAGGCGATCAGCCGGGCGGCGGCCGACGGCCGCTCCCGCATCATAATGCGGGGAAAACTGGTGGCTTCCAGCAATACCGCCCAGGCGCTGCTGGAGTGTAAGGGGATCCTCCTCTCCCCCAACACGGAGATGGCGGCCATCCCCGAACTTGAGGTCCAGGGAGCGCCGCGGGCTGAGTTGAGCCATGAGGCATCAGTGGGACCGATCAGCCGGGAGGCCGTGGAGTACCTGATGTCCAGGGGTTTGACGGAGGAAGAAGCCACTTCCCTGTTGCTCCAGGGCTTTATGAAGGTGGGGATCACCGGGCTCCCGGAGATCCTGGAAAAAGCCGTGGACGAGATGACGGAGACCATTTCCCTGGGCACTATGTAAGCGAAAAAAGAAAAGCGGGAGGCTGTCGCCGGTGGTACGCGACAACTCCCGCTTTTTTTACCTGTTCCTTAAGTTCCTTAAACCCCCTGAACCCGCTGTCAAGCCAACCCTCACAGGCTCCTTAACTCTTCATCCGAAAGCAGTTTGTAGCCTTTTTCCCGCAGCACCCCTTCGGCCTGGGGGTATTTCTCCGCTTCAATTACCAGGGCCGCCTGATTGCCCCGGTCGATGACAAAACCGTAGCAGTCTTCCAGGTTGATCTCATTTTCCGCCAGGACCTGAAGAAGACCGTGCATGGCGCCGGGTTCATCAGAAAGGAGGATAATGAGGATCCGGCGTTTGGAGACGGTTATGTTCTGTTCCTTCAAGGCGTTATAGGCTGTTTCGCCATTATCCACCAGAAACTTGGCCACCCCGAACTCCCCGGCGCTGGCCAGCGAGATGGCTCTGATATTTACCGCATGATCCGCCAGGATTTTTGTGATCCGCTCCAGTTTTCCCGGGCGGTTCTCCATAAAGATTGACAGGTGGTAAGTCATACCCACACCCCCTTGGTAATTATTTATTTCTCATGTCTTGCACACGTTTGGCCTTCCCTTCCCAGACCGGCAGGGAACCGGGCTCGACCAGTTGGACGGTGGGAGTGACGAGGATCTCTCCTTTCAGCTCTTCGGTAATCCTGTTTTGCAGTTCGGTCAGGCCGGAAAGGGTTCCCGCAAAGATCTCCCGGTCCACTTCGACCTTGACGTAGAGTTTGTCCATGAAATTCTCGGTCTTAATCTCGATCAGGTAGTTTTTCCCCACTCCCGGGATCTTCATGATGGTCTTTTCGATCTGGATCGGGAAGAGGTTGACACCGTTAATAATAAGCATATCATCGGCTCTCCCTTTAATCCGGGCAACCCGTTTGTGTACCCGCCCGCACCGGCACCGGCCCGGGATGACGCTGGTCAAATCGCCGGTCCGGTAGCGCAGGAGCGGCATGGCCTCCTTTTGCAGGGTGGTGAGGACCAGTTCGCCTTCTTCACCGTCGGGTACGGTTTCACCGGTCTCCGGGTCGATCACCTCGACGATATAACGGTCTTCCCAGATATGGATACCGTCTTGGTAGGGACACTCAAAGCCCACTCCCGGCCCGCACATCTCGGAGAGCCCGTAGGAGTTGTAGGCTTTGACGCCGTATAGTTCCTCAATTTGCCTGCGTAATTCCTCGCTGTGGGGTTCCGAGCCGATGATGAAGATCCGTAGTTTAGTATCTTTCTTCGGGTCAAGGCCCATCTCCTCAAAGACGGAATAAAGGCGCAGGGCATAGCTGGGAAGAATATGGACGACGGTTGTCCCGAAGGTTTGCATAAACCAGATTTGGCGCCTGCTGTTGCCCGGGCCGATGGGAATGGTCAACGCCCCGAGCTTTTCGGCGCCGTACTGGAAGCCGAGACCGCCGGTGAAGAGCCCGTACCCCATGGTGTTTTGGAAAACGTCTTCCTTGCGGACGCCCACCATGTACAGGCAACGGGCCACCTGGTCTGTCCATTTTTCCAGGTCGTCCATGGTATGGAAAACAACCGTGGGGTTGCCTGTGGTACCGGAGGAAGAATGGAGCCGTACCGCTTCCGACAGGTCCGTACGTAAGAAACCATAGGGGAAATTCTCCCGCAGATCCTGTTTTTTCGTGAAAGGAACGGCCCTAAAATCCTCCAGGCTCTTGACTTCCCTAACCGGTAGATCCCGGTAAAATGGAGCTCCGGCAGCCTTGGCCAGGGTCTCGTTGAGCAACCGCAGTTGTAACTCTCTTAAAGCCTCTTCTTCCATTGTTTCCACGGGTTTATCCCAAAACATCTACCATCCTCCCTTTTCTTTACAATGATCAATCCGGATATTTCCAAAACCCCGCGTCCTACCCTATTGTATCATAATTTTATCATAAATTACTCCCGGTGGTAAAAAAGAGCGTTGCCCGGAGTTTCTCAGCAAGGCGCCGGGAAAAATTTTTCTGTGAAAACCTTGACAAATGTCAAGGCCTTTGCTATAATTTAAAATTTTATTTCTTGACTTACCGGACAACCTGTGGTATCCTTATTGAAGGATGGTATAAAGGAAGGTGAAAAGGCATGTCCAAACAGGCGCCGAATATTTTGGAAAAGATCCGGGAGGATCTGAACGACTTCGTCGGGCAAGAGATCAACTTGCGGGCGAACCGGGGCCGCAAGAAGGTATTTGAAATCACCGGCGTGCTTGAGCAGACCTACCCGAAAGTTTTTGTTGTCAGCTTCCGTGAACGGCAGGTGGAACGGAGGGTTTCCTATAGCTATGCTGATTTGCTCACCAAGACGGTGGAGATTTCTGTCGGTGACACGCCCATCGGGGTGCGGGCTACCGGCTGATTGCCACCGGCAATAAAGGCCCGTCTTTTCACTGGGAAAGACGGGATTTTTATTTCCCCCGCTTTTTTCCGCAGACGCCGGCCGGGCGTGCTTTCATCTTTTATTCTAATACTCTAGATTCTAGGATGCAAATATTCTTACTGATCATGAAAATTGGAGGCGGTCGCTTGCAACGGTTTTGGCCAGGTATAACTTGGGGGTTTTTTCTTTTTTTCTTCTCCTTCCTCCCGGCGGCAGCCGGTGCAGACTTCCCCGAGCCGGTGGTTATCGTCAAATTGAGCGTGGAGGAACCGGCCAACTTGGAACTGGCCGGGCCGGCTGGATTGTATTATGAGGGAGAAAACGGTTGGATCCCGGCGCTGGAAGGGTCGTTGCCCACCGGGAAGACCTGGCTTGTTGGGGTGGAAGAAGGAAAAATCCTCTTGACAACGGGTGCGGGCGATTACATAACTTCCGCGTTTCCCCTGCTTTTTGTCCCGGAGGATCCGGAGAAGCCGGTAAAGATCAACGGGCGGCCTTACCCCGGCAAGATTGAGCTACGGCCCGGGAGCGCCGTTTCCTTCTTCAACCATGCCGGGTTGGAGGATTATGTTGCCGGGGTGCTGGCCGGGGAGGTCTATGCCCATTGGCCGCCTGCGGCGTTACAGGCGATCGCAGTGGCCGTCCGTTCCTATACCCTATTTAACCTGAACCGCCACGGGGAGTTTGACTTCTGCGACCAGGTCCACTGCCAAAAATATTCGGGCCTGCCCCAGTCTCCCGCCTTCATCTCCGCTGTGGCGGCAACCCGGGGCGAGATCTTAACCTGGGAAGACCGGGTCATCAACGCGGTTTACCATGCCAGCAGCGGCGGGTTTACCCGGAACAATGAGGATGTCTGGGAAGGGAAAGCCCTGCCTTACCTGCGCGGGGTGGAGGATTTTGACCAAAACGGGGAAAAGTATTATTGGCCGGAGAGCTTCTTTTTTTCCGGAGAAGAGCTCGCCGGTAAACTGGGACTAAAAGGCCACGGCGCCCTGGAAATTTTCCCGGTTACCGCCGGGGAGAGGGGCTTTTCCGGTCTCGGTTTCCGCCGCGTCAAGGAGCCCGGGGAAATAGTGGTCCGTTATGAGACCATTCGCCGCCTGCTCCGGTTACCCGGGCCGAATTTCCGTTTTTACAAGGTGAAAACGGATGAGCTTGGCGCGGCCGCCGGCCGGCTGGAGGAATTGGCTTTAGGCAGGGGAATGGAGATCGACGGCAAGGTTTATGTGGAGGCCAAGGTCCGCCTGGCCCTAACGGTTGAGGAGATCCGCGGGCGTACGGTGATCGGGCCGGGAGAAGGGGTCCTGGTGATCGGGCGCGGCGCCGGTCATGGCGTCGGCCTCAGCCAGTGGGGCGCCCGGGCTTTGGCGGAAAAAGGCCAAGGTTACCAGGAGATTTTACGCCACTACTATGGAGAAAAAACCCTTATCCACCGGGAATATTAGGAATATTTCCAATCAAACGAAATACTCGATGACGGCCTTCGGGAAGAACCCGGGGATCTCCCGGCGAAAGAACTCTTCAAGCTCCGCCAGTTGTTCCGGGGGATAAAGGTATTTCCCATAACCGCGTTTCCCCCATTTGAATTGACGTTTTTCTTCCTCCATTTCCAGGCCGGAATCGGGGAAGCGTTCACTGATGATCTTTTTGGCCCGGGCGGTAAAACGATGGGAGATCAGTTCAAAACTGAGTTCCGGGGGATCCGGAGCCAGCCGTTTGGCTAGTTCCGCCAAGAGTTGGCGGTAGTCGGTACGCCAGTTTTCATAGATGAAGATCGGAGCAATAATAAAGCCCAGGGGATAACCGGCGGCCGCCATTTTCCCGGCGGCTTCCAGGCGCTGCGAGAAGCGGGCGGTGCCCGGTTCAAAACTCTGAATGACCTTCTGTGTATTGATGCTGAAGCGGAATTTGGTATGGTTACGGTGTTCGGCTGTGAGCAGGTTGGAAATGGCGGCGTATTTTGTGACCACCCGCAGCCTCCCGTGTTCCTGGCGGCCGAAGAACTCAATGGTCTTTCTTAACGAACCGGTGAGGTGTTCGACGGCGACCGGATCCGAAGTGCTGGAGGCTTCAAAAGTGGTGATGGCCGGGAGGTTTTTCTCGATATATTTCTCTACGGCATGGAGGATTTCTTCGAGATTTACATAGATTCTGATATAGGGCTTTCTCCCCAAGGTGGTAGCGAGATAGCAATAACGGCAGCCTCCGGGGCAACTGGTCCCCAAGGTGAATTCATAATCGGCCGAAGGCCGGCAGGGGTTAAGGGTGAGAGTCCTTTTCACCCCGACGACAAGGGTTTTTTTAGCCTCCATGAAGGCCTCCCGGGCGGTGGCGCCCGGGATCCCGGTTACCCGGTTGTGGGACGTTGTCATTGCTACCGGGGTTTTTTCTGCACGAAAGTAAGAATAGAGCTTTTTCCCGAGGGGATACTCAAGGGCCTGCGGTTCAAAATAGACCCGGGCGGGAGTAAAATATTCCATGACTTTCTCCTGTGCCGTGCGGTTTTTGTGCGGCCTTATATTAGTTTTTCCTGCTTGGTGCAGGGCCATGCAGGAAGTAACCAGTAACGAGCAGGGAGTGGGGTTATTGGCGAAAGAATGGCGGGAAAGAATGGTCGAAGAGTTGCAGTTGAAAGAATACACCTTTGATCTTCCCATGTCCAAGATAACATCATTCCGTGTGGGCGGGCCGGCCGACTTGGCGGTAGAGGCGGCCACCCCCGGGGAACTGGCGGCGGTCATCGAATACTGCCGCCGGGAAGGGATCCCCTGGCTCTTGGTGGGCAGGGGTACAAACCTGCTGGTCAGGGATGGCGGGATCCGCGGGGTGGTGATCCGGCTGGGCCAGGCCTTTCAGGAGGTTAAGGTTTGGGAGGATAAGATCCTGGCCGGAGCCGCCGTTTCTTTAAGCCGGGTGGCGGAAGCGGCCGCCGCTGCCGGCCTTTCCGGTCTGGAGTTTGCCTCCGGGATCCCCGGCAGCGTCGGCGGGGCGGTCTTTATGAATGCCGGGGCCTACGGGGGCGAAATCGGGCCGCTTATTACCAGGGTCTCCCTTTACCGGCCCGGCGCCGGCTTTTGCCACCGGACCCGGGAGGAGTTGGCTTTCGCCTACCGCCGGAGCCGGCTGCAGGAGGGGGAGGAGATCCTCCTGGATGCGGAGTTTTTGTTGGTCCCGGGAGAAGAAGCGGAAATCCGGGCGAAGATGGCGGAGTTGAATAGGAGACGGAAGGAGAAACAACCGCTGGAATTCCCCAGCGCCGGCAGTGTTTTTAAACGGCCGCCGGGGGCGTTTGCCGCCCGGTTGATCGAGGAAGCCGGGTTGAAAGGGGCCAGGATCGGCGATGCGCAGGTGGCGGAGAAACACGCCGGTTTTATTATCAACCGCGGGCAGGCGACGGCCCGGGAGATCCTGGCCCTCATCGACCGGGTCAAAGAGGAAGTCTACCAAAAAACCGGGATTCTCTTGGAGCCGGAAGTGAGAGTGGTGGGAGAGGATAAAGAGGAATAATGTTCCGGGAGGAAAAAGATAACTGCCGGGCGAATTAGAACCAAAAAAGCATTGCTTTTCCAGGAGGAACCAATGGCCCGGTTCAGGAATTCCTCTATCTTCTCCAGTTTAATCTTCCCTGCTTTTCTGGGGGTTTTTCTCTTTTTCGCCGGCAGTTCCCCTTTTACCGCCGCCAAGCAGCAGGAGCCGGTCTGCCTCTTGCCTGAGGAGTATGATGTGTGGAGCTGTGACTGGGCGAAAAACGGGAGGGTTGTTTTTGCCGGAAAACTCCAGGGTGAGGAGGCTGAAAAAATCCGGCTCTGGATATTCCAGCCGGGAACCGGCGGTGAACCGTTGCACTGGACGGGAACCGGATCCCTGATCGATTTCTCCCCCCGCTGGTCGCCGCAGGGCGACGGGGTGGTAATGGTCCGCAGGAGGCCGGAGTCGGTCACCGGGGAGGGGACGGCCTCTTCTATTTGGTGGAAGGCTTACCCGTCGGGAGAAGGGCGCCAGTTGACGTCCGGACCTTGGGACCGGGATCCCGCCTGGTCGCCGGAGGGGAAATCCGTGGTTTTTGTCCGGGGGGACGGGCCTTTCCTTTCCGCCCTTGCGGTAGTGGCAAAAGAAGGCGGGGATGTTACCCAGTTAACCGCCTTCAAGGAAGGGTATATTACCGCACCGGTCTGGGCTGGTAACAGGATCTATTTCACCCGTTTGGAACTGGAACCGACCGAGATTTCCCTGCCGGCAGCAGGAGGTGGCGGGGACGCCCGCTATCGCAGTTATAAACTGGGCAAAGGCGGGATCTGGTACCTGGATCTGGCGACCGGGGAGGAAAAACCGCTGATCGTTGATGAACATGACAACCGGTATTCCGCGGTTTCGCCTGACGGCCGTTACCTTGCCTTTGTTTCCACGGGCGGGATAACCCCGGATAAGCGCAAGCTTCCCCGGGACCGGGCCGCCCTCTTCGTTTATGACTTGAAAACCGGCCGCAGGCGCCTGGTGGCCGGGGAAGTCAACAGTAACGGCGCGGCGCCGGTTTGGAGCCCGGACGGGAAAAAACTGGTCTTTTTCAGCTTTCGCCGGAACCGCCCGGCGATGTGGGTGACGAATTGGGAGGCAAAATAATGGCCAATCCTCGGCGGGAGTACCGGCCGGACCGGCTTTACCCGTGGGAGGTACAGAAAGGACTCGCGACCCGCTTTACCGGGCATTGGATCGAGTATTACGCGGAACTTCCTTCCACCAACCGGCGGGCGCGGGAATTGGCGACGGGCCCGGCAAGCCCGCCGGAGGGCCTGCTTGTTTTGGCGGAGAAGCAAACGGCCGGCCGGGGAAGGTTGGGCCGCAGCTGGTTTTCGCCGGCCGGTACGGGGATCTGGATGACTTTACTGTTGAAACCGGCATTCCCCCCGGGGGAACTGCCCAAACTGACGTTGCTGGCAGCGGCCGCCGTTGCCAGGGCCGTCTCCGCCGAACTGGAACTCACGCCCCTGATTAAATGGCCGAACGATCTTTACCTGGACAACCGGAAGATTGCGGGGATTTTGGCTGAAACCGCCGGGAAGGCGGGCGCCCCGTGGGAGTATTTGCTCCTGGGGATCGGGATCAATGTCAACCAGACCGCCGCAGATTTTCCCGGAGATCTCCAGGAAAAGGCCGGTTCGCTCCGGATGAGCCTGGGCGCGCCGGTGGATAGAATAACCCTTCTCCGCCGCTGTTTGGCGGTGCTGGAAGAGGAGTATGTTTACGCCCGGGAAAACGGGTTTGCGCGGGCTCTGGCCTATTGCCGGCAATACTCCCTCATCCTGGGGAGGCGTGTTGAGGTAAAAAGCGGGGACCGGTGTTACCGGGGAAAAGCCGTGGCAATCCGGGACGACGGCAGCCTGGAACTGCTCCTGGATGACGGGACCGGAGCCGCCGGCATTGCCACCGGGGAGGTCAGTTTCATATCCCCGTATTGACCCCGGTAATCCGGGAAAGAATAAAGGCGATCTTTACCTGTTCCTGCGGCGAATCACAATGATGGTCTTGCCGTTTTTTTTCAGGAAGCCGTTAAGAAGCCCGGCAAGTAAATGGCACATTCCTGTCCCTCCTTTAAAATATCCCTTTACAAGCAGGCTGCTTCATTATATGATTAGAATGAAAAAAAGTGCTTTTGCCGGGGATGAATAATAAGAGGCCGGTTGTGAGCAGATACAAACCGGCCTGACTGGGGGTAGAATAATTGGTCCCGTCCGACTTGAGATACAGTAAGGAGCATAGCTGGGTAAGAGTGGAGCAGGACCGGGCGGTGATGGGGCTTACTGATTATGCCCAAGAGCGGTTGGGGGCTGTGGTCTATATTGACCTCCCCGCTGTCGGCGAAAGAGTGAAAGAAAAAACCAGAATGACCACGATTGAGTCGCTGGACGGGGAGACGGCGGAGATTTATGCCCCGGTTTCCGGCGAAGTGATTGCGGTCAATGATAACCTGCAGCACAGCCCGGAATTGATCAATGACGACCCTTACGGCGAGGGTTGGCTGGTGGTGATTGAGCCTTCCAACCCCGGAGAAATCCGGGGTTTGCTCTCGGCGGAAGAGTATGAAGAGTACCTCCGTACGGAAGCGGGCCTTAGGAGGTAAGGACGCGCACGCGCCAAAAAGCCGTGTAACGGGGGTGTTGGTGTTGGCGATGAAAAAACCGCTCAAGCTTTATCTTGGGGACTGGATCGAGATGAAGAAACCCCACCCCTGCGGAGGAAAGGAATGGGAGATTATGAGGGTGGGGATGGATTTTCGCCTGAAATGTTTGACCTGCGGGCGAATAATCCTGATCCCCCGGACAAAACTGGAGAAGGGTTTTAAAAAGCTGATCAAGAGCGATTTTACCGAAGCCCCGGAATGACAGCTTGTTTTCTTGGGGGCAAAATGCTATAATATGTCATGTACTTCCCTGCTCCGGTCTGGAGGCCGGGGCCATTTGTCCAGAGGGAGGAGGTGTCAACGGATGACCGCTTATGAAGTGATGGTTGTCTTCAAACCCCAGTTGGAAGAGGAAGAACTGGCGAACGCCATCAGCCGGCTCGAAGAAACGATTAAAAACATTAACGGGGAGATCGCCCAGAAAGATCAGTGGGGAAAACGCCGGCTGGCCTATGAAATTGCGGGGTTCAACGAAGGGTATTACCTGCTGTTGCAGACAAAACTGCCCAAGACCGAGGTCCAGGAGTTAGACAGGGTTCTGAAAATCTCCGATGAAGTCATCCGTCACATGATTGTGAAGCTCGACACCTAACCTACTTTATAAGGTGGTGTATGTGAAGAGATGAATCTTGTGGTGTTAATCGGGAGATTGACGAGAGACCCTGAACTCAGGTATACGCCAAACGGGACGGCGGTGGCCCAGTTTACCCTGGCAGTTGACCGGCCCTTTCTTAACCAGGCCGGGGAACGGGAAGCCGATTTTATCCCCATTGTGGCCTGGCAGCGCCTGGCGGAGACCTGCGCCAACCACCTGCATAAAGGAAGGTTGGTAGCGGTCGAGGGCCGGTTGCAGATCCGGAGCTATGAAGCGCAGGATGGCCAGCGCCGGCGGGTGGCGGAAGTTGTGGCCGGAAATGTCCAGTTTTTAGACAGGGCCTCGGATAGTAGACGGGCAGGGGATGTGGATACCGGCGGCATGGATCCGGGCGAACCCATCGACGAGGAGAACGTGGAAGAGATCAACCTGGACGATCTCCCGTTTTAGTTGAGACAGGGGACGGTTCCCTGTCCCGGGACGCTGGAT
>JAAYGG010000033.1 GCA_012727895.1 Bacillota bacterium | reverse complement strand
TCTATCTAGCCCCCTAATTCAGTTGGAGAAAAAGTACGAACATGCTAGAATGAAAACAGGGGGTAGAAAAGATGAAAACGAAACGCTATGATCAGGATTTTAAAGAACAAATCGTTAGAGAATGCCAAGAAGTCGGTAATGTTGCACTGGTAGCCCGGCGTCACGGTCTTTCCAAAAATACAGTACACAATTGGCTTAAGGCAACAAGAAGAAACGGTTCTGTTGTCCCTTTGCCAAAAAACAAGGAGCAAAGACTAAAAGAAGCCGAAAAACGCCTTGAAGCGCTAAGCCAGGAAAATGACCGACTGAAAAGAATTGTTGCCGAAAAAGACTGGAACTGGCAATTTTGAGAGAACTGCGTGATCTGATAAACCCTCGGTAACCGACAAAGTCATCGTTGCAAAAAGGTGGATACGGAAAGGATATAATATAAACCTGATTCTTGGCTTTGTCGGTTTAGCAAAGTCCACCTTTTATGCGAACATTAACCGGGAAGAATTAACCAAAGAAAAAGAGACGGGTAAAGCTGCCGGCCGGCCTAAAACCCAGTTTTCATCCACCCTTGATGGCAAAAGAATATCTGATGAACAAATCAAGCAATGGCTATGCGAATTAATTTGTGGCGATGGTTTTCCTTATGGCTATAAAAAGCTTACCACGGCTTTAGTTGAGGATTATGCTTTTGTCATCAATCACAAAAAGACGGTAATGATTGGTGTTTATATGAAATGAAGGCGGTTTCATTCAAGGATGTAAATAAGGATGGATTGAAAGATATTATTGTCATGCGGATTACATAACCGGGGCAGGACCAACGGGAGCAATACCATTCCCGGTATGCGGGATATATTTTCAAAAGGGAAAAGAATTTATAGACTTTCCGGAGATAAATGAAGAAATAACTGATGCGATACAAAATAAAGAGGCTAACATTGCAATGGTCATGAATTATGCAGGGAAAAGGGTTAAGGAGGTTAACAAGCTGCTGGAGAAGAAATGATTTAAAGGAGATGATAAATAATGCCCGGTACCGGCGAAATTAAAAAGGCAATAACTCTGAACTGTTGGCTTAACAGCTTTGCCATGCATGACAACCATAAGGAGTGAGCTAATTGCCGTCAGATTATGCAGAGACGTGTGCCCGTCTTAAAGAAGACATTGTCGAAGTGGGCCGGCGTATTTACAACCTGGGTTTTGTAGCCGCCAACGACGGTAATATCAGCGTCCGGACCGGCGATAACGAAATCCTGACTACCCCTACCGGTGTCAGCAAGGGGTTTATGACTCCCGATATGATCATCAAAGTGGATATGGCCGGGAATCAGCTGGAGGGGGAGTTGAAACCCTCCTCCGAACTCAGACTCCATCTGGAAGTCTACCGGCAGCGCCCGGATGTTCGGGCGGTCCTGCACGCCCACCCGCCGGTGGCCACCGCCTTTACCGTGGCGGGAATACCTCTGGACCGGCCGGTCCTGCCGGAGATCGTCGTCTCTCTGGGGAGAATCCCCACCGCCAAATATGCTACGCCGTCCACAGAGGAGCTGCCGGCCAGCATCCGGCCGTTCCTGGAAAAGCATGATGCCATATTATTGGAGAACCACGGGGCGCTCACCGTGGGCGGCGACCTTTTTAATGCTCTTTTCAAGATGGAGCAGATCGAGCATTTCGCCAAAATCAGCCTCTATGCCCGCCTGCTGGGGGGCGAAAGGGAACTGCCGCCTGATGCAGTGGAGAAGCTGCTCATGGTCAGGGAGAGGCTGGGGCTGGGCGGCCGGCACCCGGGACGCCCCGAAAAGTAAGGAGACAACGGATACCTTTTCATATCTTGATTTTGATAAATTCTATAACATTTACACCCAATTATATGCCGCAGATTTGGAACCGCGAAACATGTACAAAGAAGGAGTTAAAAGATACCTGGATTTGAGGGAAGTTTAGAGGAGGAAAATGATAAAATTCCTTGTGATTATGAGAAAGCCGGGAACCCGCGGGACGGTCTCCTGACAGCCGTCCCGCGGGTTCAGTTTGTTAATGGGCAAAAAGTGAGGCAAAAATGGTCAACGGCGTATCAAGGCGCAGGTAGAACTCACCGCCTTCACCGTTAATATTATGGGCATAGCCCATGGTTATTGGCACATCAGTATTCAAGAGGGAAAGGGTGATGACCGGGCTTATCTCCACCCCGGCGTTGACTTTCAGATCCCCGGAGAAGTTCTGACCTCGGGATTTATTTTCCCAGGTATCGCCGGCCTCAAGAAAGATCGCCCCGGCCAGGCCGCGGAAGACAACGCCCCTGATTACTTCCGCCTTTTTGCCGAAGGCAATGGGGAACATCATGTCAAGGGCCAGCGAGGCAAAGAGGTCCCCTTCTTCTTCCCCGGTATACCCGCGCATCTCTGCGGCCTTATATTTTTTAAAGCCGGGCAGATCGCTGCCGGCGCCCGCTTTTAGAGTCGCCGCCCCGTATAGGCCGGAAGCAACCTTGAAAAATTTTACTGTGGTATTATCGGCCTTGAGGTACTGGTAGTTGTCGTATCCCGGCATCTTTATTGCGGCTTCCAAAGACAGATCGGAAATAAACGCTTTATCGGGAAGACGGTCATAGGTTAAGCCGGTGACGACGGCCATAAGGGGTTTCCGGTCCGCTGCCGGGTCCCAGGATTTTTCCTGGGAAAGACCGGCCCATAGAGTGTAAACCGGGTAGTAGTAATGGCCGTAGGTGCCGATTTCCACCTCTTTGTCGACAGGGTGGGAGAAGACCAGGCGGCTTTTGAGAGAAAGATTCCTCCTGTCATAGGTACTCCCCAGGGAGAGGGAGCCCCCTTGGGTGGTAAAGAGGTTAAACTTCCCAAAAAACCTGGTTCCTGAAGAGCTTGTGTTACCGCCCGTATTGAAAAGGTAGATGGCGCCCAAACACCATTCATGTCTAAAGGCCTTTTCTCCGGCCAAGGTCAGACCGAGGCCCGTCTCTTCTTCGCCAAGAAGCAAGGAGGGGCGAAGGCCAAGAAAATAGTTCTCATAGGGCCTACGTTCCAGCAGCTTGCGGGCATTACCGAAAAGGTAGAAGTCGACCCGGTTGCAGTTTTTATTATTCGATCTGTCAGTCTCCAGGACATTATAACCGGGGTCCAAGACCACGCCCCGTACCTTCTCCGTGGTGGTCACAGTCAGGGTCATATCCCCGTCCACCTCCGGGAGAAACTCCCTGACTCTTTCCCCGCTCTCCAGGACGAATTCCACTTCCAGCGCGGTAAGACCCCGGCCTTTTTTGCCGATCTGCACTTCGGTGAGGTATTCACCGCTTCCCCCCGCTTGTTCAACCTTTGCGGACTTAACTCTTTTAATGTAATAATCAACATACTCCGTGCCATAGACCCAGCCGGTAAAGAAACGCTGAAGGGATTTCCCGCTTTTCTCTTCGATGACAGCCCGCAGGTCCTCGATTGTCGCCACCCGGCGCCGGTACGAGGTGAAGAATTCCCTGAGGGCCTCCGCCATTACTTCGCGTCCCACGTAGGTTTCGAGCATCTTGAAGACCATGTAGGCTTTATCGTATTCCCTGATGGAAGAGACATGCAGGTAGGAGTCGTCAAAACCGGTAACAAGCGGCTGATCCCACCCTTCTTGATGATAAGGTATATACCTGCGGTGCCTGAGATCCCGGAAAGTGTAAGAAGGGTTGGATAAAAGCGGCTCGAGAAGGACCAGGTACAGGGGGCCGGATGGGATCGGTTCATAGTAATTTCCCGGGCCGGGGAATTTCTCTTCGACAAGGTTGAATGAGATGAACTCAGCCAGACCTTCAGAGAGGAAGTTTTCTTTATGCATATCAGTGCTGGTGCCCATGCCGGACCAAAGGTGGGCCAGTTCGTGGGCGAGTGAATAATAATGCCGGCGCCGGTGAGTGACCAAAGCCGTGGAGAAAAAGCCATCCGCCATCAAGACGGTACCGTCCGCCGCCATGGCGGAAGTGGAACTCATGAAGGGAGTGTTGATTATGTTTATCCTGGGGTAATTCATCCCGTACAACCGGTTGTATGTTTCAACAATTTCCACGGCGGCAGCCAAGAGAAAAGCGACCTGGTCAGGCCGGGCTTCCGGCAAATGATATAGGTTGATCTCGGTCCCGTCGCCGGTGACGGTGGAGTTTTTTTGGTAACGGGAAGAAAAAGCCACAGCGGTTGAACCCACCGGATTTGTATTGGTCACGGTTACTGTTTTCAGGTCCCCATCCACCCGTTCCGAGCATTTCTCCCCGGCTACGGCGGCTGTATATTCTTTCGGCAAAGTCAGTTCTAGGCGGTCCAGGAAATGCGGGGTGAAAATAAGCTTGTCGTAAATCCAGTCGTCAGCAGTCCTGGCCACTTCCAGCGGGTACCAGCCAAGCCGCAGGATGAATATATCTTGATAGTACCATTTTTCCGCCATGGAAGAACCCGAGACAACCTCCGGGAAAACAACCTCGAAATCGATAAAGATGACGGTTTCCTCCCTTGGTGCGAGCGGGGTCTCCAGTTGCACGCGGAAGGCTGTCTCGTCCATGGAGTATTTCAGCATTTTGACGAACTCCGTGTGCGGCGCATAAGAAAAAGCGAGTTCATGCCCGTGCTCATCCGTAACGCTTTTAATCTTTGTATATCCCGGTTCAAAACCGCGGGCATAACCCACGTCGTTCATTATCCCCGGCAGGTAAGGATTGGGCTCTTTTCCCGCGTTATATGTAAAGAAGCAGATCTCCTCCAGCGGCCGGGAGAAGGTATTGACGAACTGTACCCGTTGCCTGCCGGTGAGTACCCGGTTGGCCGGGTCGGCCTGGACTTCAAGCTCGTACCGGGAATATCCCTCATATAAATCTTCACCGGCAATAGCGGCTTGGGGAAAAACCATTATTGCCGGGAACACCAACAAAACCGCAAGCAAAACCAATATTCTTTTCAATTGCGTAGCCTCCTCAAAGTGCTTTTTGCACTGGTGATTGGTATGAAAGTACAGAAGCCCCATCAGTTCCCATTCTTGATATATTAACATAAAAAGACCAGGTAGACAAGGCATGGTTATGCACGGA